>CAJXKU010000005.1 GCA_913055945.1 uncultured Lentisphaerota bacterium
AGAAGACATAGAAGTGAGTGGACTGAGTGATGTCGATGACGGGCAGGTCGTTTATGTAATGGTTCAGGTGATAAACGCCGACGGCGTAAAATCCAGGAAAACCGTTGATATGAAGCTGCTTGGAAATATCCCCCAAGTAAATTAAAATAAAGGCGGTTCACGAGTAAACTAGTTGAGGCGAACGGATTTTTTAACCGCACAAAAGTGCGGACTGTTCACCAGCAATGCATCATAACAAAGAAACGAAAGAAAGGATGACGATATGAGGATCACGAACTGGATGCGCGCAGGAACGGTTCTCCTGGGGCTGTGGGCGGTGTGCCCTTTAGCTGTGATGGGGCAGGATTGGGAATTGTCCATCGGCCCGAGCTACCGCACATTCGGCGACATTGACTTTGACTCGTACGAGTTTAACAATCCGAACCATGCGGACTACATTGATGCTGACGAGTCAACGTCTCCGAATCTGTTAACGTACGATTCGGCGAATGGTCCGTACATTCTGGATGTGAGTAACAGTGAAGCGAGTGTGCGCAACGTCACTTTTACCGGTGATAACGCAGATCTTGACGGAGCGCCCGGGTTTGTTCTCGGTGCGAATCGTAAGGTCGCCGAAGGCTGGACACTTGACCTTTCACTTACCGGGGTATTTGCGGATCAGGACGAAACTTTTACCGGGTCAACAAACGTTGACGTCACGAGCTATGCGTTGGATCCGAACAATATCACCCCTACCGCCGCACGCTGGGTCGCAAAAGGCATCTCGCCCACCACCACACCGGCACAGATCGACACTGCATTAAACTTTGACACCACTGTTAACCTTTACACCGTCGGTTTGGGGGTAGCTTCGGAGGATGTATTCGGCGCCTGGACGATAAGAATTGGAGCTGGACCAACTCTCTCACTGGCGGATTACGACATGAGTCGCACTGAAACCCTTTCATGGGCCAGCAGTGGCCAGAACGTGTACAGCTCCCAAACTGAAGACGACGACGGACTCGAAGTGCACGCCGGCGGCTACGCCAATGTTGGTGTGGAATATAATTTCAGTGAGCGAATGGGGCTTGCCCTGAACGGGCGCTACGATTGGATTCCCAGTGATATGGAAACGGATTTCGGCGAAGTGGACCTGAGCGGATTCAGTGGTCAGTTACGCTTTACCTATAAATACTAAGCATTTACAAGCGCGGAAGATTCTTTCCGCCGCTCATAATCAATAAGGAAGCCCGTCGGCGTTATCGCTTGGACGGGCTTTTTTTGTGTGAATCTGCCGTAAACGATAAACAAAAACATGAAGCCACTGACTACCAGTATTTATACGTTTTCCGACCTGATTCGGGGCGGTAATCAGTACGTGGATAAGACGCCTTGGATTTATAACCTTGTTAGTGAATACAAGGGGCAGTACTTTCTCGCTCGCCCCAGACGCTTCGGCAAGTCGTTGCTGGTCAGTACGCTGAAATCGATTTTCCTCGGACAGCGTGAGTTGTTCAACGGCCTCTACTTAGCTGAAACGGATTACGATTGGCAGACGTATCCGGTTATTCATCTGGATCTGGGAGACCGTGCAGCAGCAACCGCAGAGCAGGTGGAGGAATCCCTGGGGGCATGTATTGCGGAGCAGGCCGCTGCCGCAGATATTTCCATAAACAGTGCAACGGCTGCTTCCGGATTTCGGGAATTGATTTTGAAGCTGTACGAAAGGAATGGCCCCGTGGTCATTCTGATCGACGAATACGACAAGCCCCTGCTCGGCCACCTCGGACAGGCGTCCGCGTTGGAGATCCAGAACGTATTGAAACGTTTTTATTCGGTAGTGAAAACGACCGAACCGTATCAGCGTTTTGTTCTGCTTACCGGGGTCAGCAAATTCTCGAAGGTCTCTGTGTTTTCCGACCTGAACAACCTGACGGACCTGACCATGGACCGCTCGGCCGCTACGTTGCTGGGGTACACGCAGGAGGAGGTGGAACAGTATTTTCCGGACTACATTGAACGCCTGGCGCAAGATCAGGGACTGACACGTACCCGGATAATAGACACGCTGCGTGACTGGTATAACGGATATCGGTTTCATGAGGACAGTGAAGCGATTTACAATCCCGTTTCAGTTATGAAATGCTTTCAGCATTGCGAATTCAGAAATTACTGGTTTGAGACGGGCACGCCGACCTTCCTCATTCGGCTGCTTCGGCAGCACCCCGTAGATCTCAGCGACCTGGTGGTTCCGGAAACAGCATTTTCAGCCTACGAACCGGATGACCTTGACCCGCTTCCCCTCCTGGTACAGACTGGTTACCTCACGATCAAAGAAGCCACAATGATGGGGCGACGCCGACAATACCGCTTAGCCATGCCGAACTATGAAATCGAGGAGTCTTTCAGTATGTGGCTGGCGGAAGGCTTTTGCGACGCCTCGCAGGAAGAACTCAACAGTGCTTTGAACTGAATGCTGCGAGCCTTGTACAAAGCGGATGTGGATACAATGCTTGAGCATCTGAAGATCTTCTTTGCAAACATTCCAAACACAATTACGCTGAAGCACGAAAAATATTATCAGACGATTTGCTTTACCGTGTTTAAACTTATCGGAACAGCTATAGAAGCGGAGACCAGTACGAACATCGGGCGGATAGATGCCGTAGTGAAGACGGACGATGACGTGTTTCTGTTTGAATTCAAGCTCGGCGGCACGGCGGAGGAAACGCTGGAACAGATACGCGAGCGAGAATATGCTGCGCCTTATCGCGATGACACTCGTCGCATAACCCTTGTAGGCGTTGCTTTTGATTCGCAGTCGAGAAATCTTGGGCAATGGCTGACGGAACGGGTAAAGTAAAAGCGTACAAAGAACGGGAAACCGGCTGGTACGCTCTGGGGCAAGTAAAATCCTGCAAAGCAGGATTCCAGGTCAGACCTTCCAATTTTCCTTCAAGAGAAGCAATTTTTTTGGACCTTGCTTGCTTGTGGCTGTAAAGATCGTTCAGGGGTATTGGAGATGCGGTGGGCCTCCGTCACAGTATATTCATCTGGGGATGTGGCAGGCCTCTGCCACATATGGTGCTTGAGGCCAAGCACATCTCCAGGAGCGCATTTCCAGGTGATTAAGAAAGGATTATGCATTAAGTCGACGCGCATGCGTGAATGCAGCCCAACAGAAAACATACAAGTCCCAATAGAGGAGATTCGAGAATGCGTAAATATATACTGATTGCGGTGTGGTCTTTGCTGGGTCTTGCCCTGTTTTCCGGAACTGTGCATGGAGAGGGCGTGTACAGAATCTCCACATACGATGAGGATGACGGAGACGATTACGGCTCTTTGGGGAGTAAAGCCTCAGGCTATCAACCGCTGCCGGCGTGGGTGCAGGAACTGGATACAGAGATTACATGGCAGGCATGGGCTGGGCCGAAGGTCAATGACTCTGGGGATATTGTGTTTACCACCAAGGAAGAATTCGCAGACAGCTTAGCGGACAACGAGCAACGACGGGACGTTTATCAAAAGACCGTTAACGGAGCCATGGAGAATGTGGAATACGTTTCCGATGAACGCGCCCAGGAGGTTGTGGTTTATGGAACCTTGGTGGTGAGTGTACGTACAGACGACAATGGAGACCAGGTTATTTATTTCAGGACAAAGGGGATTTCTGACTCTGAAGTTACCTGGACCGTTCAGGATTTTACCAAACTGCGTTACCTGAATCTACGCGGCATAAACGGTGAAGCGTACCTCACGTTTGCTGCCGGCGAATCCGATTCTGATACGCTGGATGTACAGGTACAAAAGTTTGTCTTTGGCAGCAGCGGCACATGGGAAAGGGATGGTACTGTGAAGGAAGTCAGCAGCACTTTGAGTGGCCATTCGTTTTATGCCAGTGTGGCTCGCCAGGGGGAGCCGGTGGTTTTCGAGAATAGCGATACGGTACATCTCTGGCAGGATGGTTCTCGCAGCGAAATCGGTGCGGGCTCGCAACCGGTAGTATCAGCCGATGGGAGCCGGGTTTTTTACGTTTCGCCTCAGGACGAATTGGAAGCCTATGACGTAGAAAATGACACCACTTCCCATCTTTATTTCAACGGCAGAATCCCGGCTTCGTCACCGGATTCATCCGCGCGTGGGCGTTACGTGGTTTTCCGCTCAAGCAGCACCGACATCCTCCCCAGCGTAGACAACGGGGAAGCGCAGATTTTTGTTTTTGACACCAAAGCGCGAAATATGGCGTGTGTATCTGTGGACAGCGCCGGGCAGGAGGGAAGCACCCCCTCTTTTACCCCGTCCATCTCGCCGAATGGTCGTCTTGTGGTGTTCACCACGAAGGCTCCGAACTTAACCGCGAACTCCAACGACACATATCAGGTTGTAAGTGCTGCAACGCCGTTCCGACGGGCATTTACAAAGTGCAACAAGGACACTGAAACGAGCTTTACGTTGCCTGTAGAGAGGGTGTGTGCGAATCCTGCGGATGTTCGCGTGATTGTACCGGCCCCGGCACAATCGCTTGCCGACACATTCCACGGCACCCTTTATACGGGTGATACGGAATACAGCGGCGAGTGGCTGGACGCGGATGCTTCAATAACGTACGTACCGGATGGTGGTTATACAGGATCAGAGACGTTGTTGTACCAGGTTAAAGACAGCAGCGGGACAATGTACACTGACACACACAATTTAAGAGTACGGGATTACAGTGAAAAAATCATGCAGCGCATTACTGACAGTCTGTCGAATAACGCCCCGCTGAAACAAGACGACCGTGTAGCGATCTCGGGAAAAGGCCGCTGGGTAGCTTATACCACGACGAGCGGTTCCGGCACAACACTTAAGCTGACGGACACTCGGCACAGCCTGACTTACGATATCTTTTCCCACAGCAACTTTGTGTCTTTGCATCCTGTGTTGTCCGCAGATGGGTCTTTGCTTGTGTTCTCAGTGGGTAATACCCTGTACCAATGTGATCTGGGTACGGGCGCCGGTCAACCTCAGGATCATACGGAAGAACTCGCTACGATCACGGATGGTTCCACATACGCTGTGAATAAGCACGGAAATTTCGTTGTGTACGTCGATAGCGATGGTGTTCAGCTCCTTGATCGTACGCAGGACAATACTGTCACGACGATAACCACTTCCGGTTATGCACCTGCGATCGCAGCAAACGGAAACGCTGTTGCATTTGCTGATGGCGAGACCGTTCAGGTCCACTACACGGAAGCGAATGGTTCCTTTACGAATGGTCCTGTCAAATCCTTTGACGCCGGAACAACTAACCTTTCCATGCTTGACCTTTCCTCCAATGGCCGATTTATGAGTTTCAAAGCAGACACAGAGATTGAAGTGCTGGATTGGTTGAATACAGACGGTCCTACGGTGTTCCAAACGCTGTCATCCAATATGCCCGCATTGGCCGGGGTGGGCGGTTATGTGTATACACAGGTTTCTTCCGGAAGCACGATGCAGGCGTACCGGTACGACCCCACGGACGGAGACCTGACCCTTTTGTCAGAAGAAAGCGACGGCACAAACGCCTCCGCTGACAGTTTCAGAGGTGAACTGACGGCCGACGGTTATAAAGCGATTTTCGCCAGCAATGCAGACCTTACGGATGCGGGAGACAGCGAACGTGACGTCTTCTCGGTTAATCTCGGACCTCGCCAGGAAACGGAGGCGTCGAGCCTGAATGTCGCAACAGAGCAGATTCTGGAAGACGGTAACCCGGCCGAAATTCGAGTGGTGCCGGACACTGATAAGACAATCACCGATCTGAACATCCGGATTTCAGAAGCGCCGGATCACGGGACGGTGGAGTATAAATTCGGCGAAGACTTGGTATGGCTGGAATACGAACCAACAGAGGACGATTACAACGGCCAGGACTCTTTTACGGTCAAAGCCCGCGACAAAGAAGGTATCGAAACGGAAAAAACGATCACAGTCGAGGTTCAGGCAGTGGACGATGCTCCCCGATGGAAGGCGTCTGCCGACGATCTGTCGGTGTTAGCCTACGATTCCGAAGATACGAGCGTAGACCTGAATTCATTGATCGAAGAAGTTGACGGTGATCCTATCATCTGGGAGAAGATGGCCGGTAGTGGAAGTCTCTCCGGTTCGGTTCTGGATATAGATGCCCATCGCGCTGTAACGACGGTAAGGGTAAAAGATGATACAGAGGCGGGGAAAACATCGCCTGAAAAAACGTTCGTCATAGCCGGGGCTCTCGAAGGTTGGAATATGCTCTCGTTCCCCATTCCTCTTTTGGAGAGCGAGAAGGTGACCGTGACTGACGCTACCAGCTCCCCGCTGTGGTATTGGGAGGACGGCACGTATCAGGCGGTGAGCGAAGACAGCTCTTCCTCCGATTACCTGGAAGGTCTGGAAGCCCAGAACGGATTCTGGCTGTTCAATTCGGCGTACGACTACGCATACGTGTTGCCCGTGAATCCTACCAACGACTACGACGCTACCATAGAGCTTACACCGGGATGGAACCTTGTCGGAGCGGGTGGTTACGGCGAGAAGTGTCAGATTCCTGGCGGTCTTGAGGATGTTCCTATATGGGGATGGGATGTCGGGAAGATGTCCTACGAACAGCCTAACGAGAGCCTGAACACGCTCTCCGGCTACTGGATTTATAACGAGAATGACTCGTCACAAACGATTGAATTAGACCTGGGTGAGTGAACGCCGACAGAAACTGTACGTTCCAGCCTTGTGCGCGGGGGTGAGGACTACTGGGCAATCTCCAGTAACACGAGAAAGCGACTGTCAACCCCTTTCTCAAAAAGCCGCTGGCAAGCTGTTTCCTCTCCTTCAAAGGATAACGATAAATTTACCTGGACTCAGCACCGGCAGTCTCGACTACAATCTTTTGCTCTGCCAACTCCTGTACGGCAATCTCAAGATAACTGCGGTTATCATCGGGCAGAACCGGGATCGCCGGCTTTGCGCCACGAGCCAATTCCGAGGCCCGCCTTGATGCCGCGTTCACAAAAACCCGTACGTCGCCTACGTTTTTCTTTGCCTTCTCTAAGAGTGAATCGTCCAAGATTTCTCCTCCGGCTCTACTGATTATATGTTTCGTGATGATATTGCCGAGGTAATTTAATTCTTTTTTGCGTTTTGCCCAATATGGCTCCCGAAAGAGGTGAACGCCTTCCTATTTTTACGCAGATGACGCCGCCTGCCTTGACTCCACCGATCTGCCGTTACGGGTCTCCGGCCTCCGCAGATCCGCTTTCTGAACAACGCTGTTACGCCCGAAGAGATCCCGTACCGCTTCACGAAGGGTTGCCGTGTTACATACAGCGAAATCTTCGACCCGCAGAAAGCCGATCCG
This sequence comes from uncultured Lentisphaerota bacterium, assembly GCA_913055945.1. Classification (GTDB taxonomy): domain Bacteria; phylum Verrucomicrobiota; class Lentisphaeria; order Oligosphaerales; family CAJXKU01; genus CAJXKU01. Next base: position 7,343 of record CAJXKU010000005.1, read on the forward strand.
ACCTGATTCACAAACCACACAGATCACCAGCTGTGTGTTTCCCGGGTGTTCATCACATATCTCCCGCAGCCGCTGCAGCTTGATGTCGTCGGCATCTCTTTCGTAAATCCGCACATGCAGTTGGGCTGCATACGTCTCCGGTACTTCCTCGATAGGCACGATACGATTTATGAAAAGCTTACAGCTGTCCTCTTCTTTACGGCTGATTGTTGCCTCAACAAGCACTGTCTTCTCGGGCTCTATTTGTGACTGAAGCGTTTCATAGGTATCTGGAAAGACCAGAGCTTCTACGCCGGTTTCGAGATTCTCAATATTCAATATCGCCCAGGGGCGCTGGTCTTTCTTCGACTTTTTCAGCGAAACCCCGGCGATAATTCCACCTGTGCGAACGGCCGTCCCATCCGGAAGATTCGGAATGTTCTCAAGACGATCAATCTGGTACGTTTCGATGATCTCCCGATGCTGACTTACAGGGTGTCCCGTTACATAGAAGCCGAGCAGTTCTTTTTCATCCGCCAGACGCTGACTTTCATCCCACTCAGGCGTTTCAGGAATCTTCACAAAATCACTGCTCAATTCAGTATCTTTATTCCCCGCGGCTTCAAAAAGTGAAGCCTGCCCCTTCGCTTTATCCTGGATAGCCCGCTGCGCATAGGACATAGCCGGTTCAATCATATTGTAGACCTGCGAACGACGCAGACCGAATGAGTCGAATGCCCCGGCTCGGCAGAGGCTTTCGACAGCTTTCCGATTTACTCCCTCGCCCACGCGTTCACAAAAATCAACAAGACTTTGAAATGGTCCTTCGCGGGCGCGGGCCTTCAAAATCTTTTCGGCTACAGAGCTCCCCACGCCTTTAATGGCAGCCAGCCCGAAACGTATACAATCCCCGTCCACGGAAAACCGCAAGCCTGAGGAAGACACATCCGGCTGCTTCACCTGAATCCCCATGTACCGGCACTCTTTCAGGAAAAAGGCCAATTTATCAAAATTATTCAATTCACTCGACAATAATGCCGCCATAAACTCTACCGGGTAATTTGCTTTCAGATAAGCCGTCCGATAGGCCAACACCGCGTAGGAGGCACTGTGCGATTTGTTGAACCCGTAACTCGCAAACATTGCGATCTTATCCCAGATCTGCTTCGCGGTCTCTTCCGCATAGCCGTTCTCTTTGCACCCCTCGATAAATTTCCCGTATTGCGCCTCCATCACCTTTACTTTTTTCTTCCCCATCGCGCGCCGCAGAATGTCCGCCTGGCCGAGCGAAAACCCTGCCACCCGCTGGACTACCTGCATCACCTGTTCCTGGTAAAGCATGATCCCATACGTCTCCTCCAGAATAGGCTTCATCTCCGGCACGTCATATTCAATGGGGGTCTCCCCCATCTTGCGGGATATAAAGTCGTCCAGAAACTGCATCGGCCCTGGGCGGTAGAGGGCAATGAGCGCAATAATGTCTTCAAGCCTGTGGACACCGAAACGCCGACATAAATCCTGCATCCCCCCGGATTCCAATTGAAATACACCGACCGTGGCCCCTTCGTTCAACAGACGGTATGCGGCCGGATCGTCATCCGGAATATCCTCTTCTCTCATGTGAGTGCCCCGACTCTCCGCTATCAGATCGAGTGCATCTCTGATCAACGTTAACGTCCGCAACCCCAGAAAGTCCATCTTCAATAATCCCAGGTCTTCACAGGGGCCGGCAGAATACTGTGTAATCACTTCGTTCCCACCGCTTCCCCGAGCAAGAGGGATCAATTGCGCAAGCGGTTGATCGCCGATGATCACTCCAGCTGCATGGATACTCATGTTCCGATTCAAACCTTCAAGTACCTCCGCATGCTTAATCAACTCGCTGACCCACTCTTCCTGTTCCTGGCGCTTGCGGAGTTCTTCATTATTCTCAAGAAGATCATTCAGGCTGGCGTTCGGATCGCCGCTGAGTTTTTTGGTAAGGTCGTTCACATCCCGGAAGGAACACCCCATCACTCGTCCCACGTCCTTGATAACAGCCTTTGCTTTCAGCGTACCGAAGGTACCGATTTGCGCCACATTTGCTTCCCCGTATTTATCCCTCACGTACTCGATCACTTCCTGACGACGGCGTTCACATAGATCGATATCAAAGTCGGGAGGGCTCACACGATCCGGATTCAGAAACCGTTCAAAAAGCAGGTTGTATCGAATCGGGTCGATATCCGTGATATACATGAGGTAGGCCACAATACTGCCGGCACCGCTGCCGCGCCCGGGCCCGACAGGGATATCCTGCTCGCGGGCGTAACGGATGAAGTCCCACACGATCAGAAAATAGCTCGTAAAACCGGTCTGCTGAATAATGTCCAGTTCCTGCTCGAGCCGATCGAGTTTCGCCTGTTGATCTTCCGTCAATCCGGACGAAAAAGGATCAAAGCCGTATCGCTTCGGTATACCTTCATAGCATAAGTCACGCAGTACCTGCTCAGGGTTTTTTCCTTCCGGCACACTGTAGAAGGGGTAATGGTTGACCGCATCGTCCCCTACTTTCAGTTCAAGATTACAGCGTTCGGCGATAGCGAGTGTGTTTTCCAGTGCCTCAGGACAGTCGCTGAAACAGCTCCGCATCTCGTCAGGAGATTTCAAATAAAATTCATCCCCCGGAAATTTCATCCGATTAGGCGTATCCAACGTGGCCTGTGTACCGATGGCAAGAAGTACGTCATGCGCCCGCGCATGATCCTTCTGAAGATAATGCGCATCGCTCGTGGCCACTACCGGAATGCCATAGCTCTCGTTCCATTCCAGAAAGCGGTTTTTTACCTGCTTTTCCTCCTCCAGTCCGTGATCCTGAATTTCCAGGTAGAAGTTATCTCTGCCGAAAATGTTCTGATACTCCTCCAGCGACGCCAACGCTTCCTTATCTTTTCCGTTCAGAATCTGCGTTTGCACTTCGCCCGCGATACACGCACTCAACGCAATAAGCCCGTTCGAGTACTTCGCCAGACACTGCTTATCAACACGCGGCTTATAATAAAACCCCTCCAAATGGGCTTTACTGTTCAACATGCACAGGTTGTAATACCCTTCTTCATTCTGCGCCAGCAACACAAGGTGGAACCCCTGAGCATGCGGATCTCGGCTGTCTTTTTCGGTCATACTACGGGGGGCAACGTAAAACTCGCAGCCGATAATGGGTTTAATGTCGTATTTTTTTGCAACCTGATAGAATTCAACGGCAGCCGACATATTGCCGTGATCAGTGCAAGCCACCGCGGGCAGACCGAATTCGCTGCTGCGCTTCACAATATCTGAAACCGATGCAGCACCATCGAGTAAACTGTAATCGGAGTGCACGTGAAGGTGAACAAATTCCTCCTCAGACGCCATAATCGAACCCTATTGCATTTCGTCTACCATTTTTTCCAGTTCATCTTTCCCTACAACCCCCGTTTGACGATTCTGTTCTTCTCCGCCCTGAAAGAGAATGAGTGTCGGGATCGCCTGCACTTGATAGTCTGCCGCAATGTCTTGAGCTTCATCCACATTGACCTTAACCACTTTAACGCTGTCTTCTTTCTCCTCTGCAATTTCTTCCAGTGTCGGCGCTAACATTTTACACGGCCCGCACCAGGGGGCCCAGAAATCCACCAGAACAGGCTTCTCACTTTTTATGACTTCTTCCTGAAAAGATGTTCCGTTTACTTCCGTAATATTCTCTGATGACATTTTGTGAAACCTCCGTATAGTCGTTCTTTGTGAGCAATTCTCTCCGTTTGTTCCATTCGCCCCGCTCGCTGCTCCGCTGGGAGCTGCCTCATGGCACGCAGGAGCTCACTCACCGACCCCTTAAAAAAGGATCGCTCCTGCGACCATATTTCTCCTCAATCCCCCTCCACGAATCCTGGAATCTGACTTCCGTCTCCCCTGACGAACATACGGCCGGAAAAGCAGTTCCCACAAGCCCTCTTCCTTCCACGTCCATAGGGCCCAGGCAGCATTAGTTACAACACTCCCCTGTAGATATTCGCCGGATACGAAGTTTCGTTACAACACCAGGCACAGCCGAAGTCCCTACGGGAAACCAACCACACATCCGCACGCTTACAGGAAGACTTGAAACACGTGCAACAACACTCCCTGTACAGTGAAAAACACAGCCGCACCGACTGCAATAAAACTGACCGCAACAGCCGTAGTCACAAGAACACCCGCCTCCGCCTTTACGGTTGAAGGTTTACCCGCAGGTTGTTCTGTCTCGGATGCTGCGGCAGCTTCAGTCGACTTAGCCTGTTGTTGCGCTTCCCCTGCTGCAGCACTCTTTTGCGAGGGACCAGGCATCGATACAGTGGAGGCTTTCTTCGTTCGACCGGCCCCCGATTGAATCTTTACGCCCGTCTTTTTCTTGCCTTTACTTTCTGCGGAAGGCGCAGTGCTCTCCGCCGAAGGACCCGTCTCCTGTTGATCTTCATCCTTCTTGGAAGATGCCTCAGGAGGCTTCACCGCAACGGTCTTTTTCCGGGTGGTCTTGGCTTCCGCCTTTCCTTCCTCGGAAACCGGCGCAGCAGCAACCGTCGCTTTCTTTGTGGCTTCACCGCCACCTTTTGTCCCCGCACTGGGCCCCTTCAGGGTCAACTTTGTCTTCCCTTTGTCGCCGGGCGGAGCAAGCTTACCCGTCCCACCAGGGGATGGCGCTTCATCTTCAGCGGAGGGCTCGTCTTCAGCTTTGCCTCCTTCCTCCCCCGAACTTTCCTCTTGAGAAGAGAGAGGCTGAACTTCCTGAGTACCTCCAGTGGGAGCAGCTTCAGAAGTTACCCCGGTGGTTTCTTCGGTTTCCTCTTCACCCCCCGACGAGGGAGCAGGTTTCACTTTCACTGTACCGGCACGCGATTTTTGCCCAGTGTCTGCAGCTTTTGCCTTTTCGCCCCCTTCGCCCCCTGTCTCTGCCTGGCTTTTTTCCTCGCTGGAGGTGGCACCTTCAGCAGTACCGCTTTTTTGGCCGGATTTCTTATCGGTTACGACCTTAAGTTTTACCGTCCCCGACTCCTGGTCTTCGCCTTGACTGCCTGGGGATTTATCCCGATTTAATTCGCCGGTTTCAGTGTCCCGCTGAATCTGAAGATTGGTGGAGATTTCCGAGTCCCGCCTCTCAAAAGGATCTTCAACGTTCTCTTCAGATTGCTGTTCATCCCCATCCGCCTTCCCGGAAGAGGCTTCTGTTTGTGCTTCTGCTGATGCTGCTGCCGCTGATGATGATGAGGTACCCTCAGGCGCTGACTCTGATCCGGATTCGGATTCTGACGATTCCTCCCCCGTTACCTGATCAGATTTACCGGATGACGCTTCGCCTTCAGCATCGGCTCCTTTGTCAGCGTCGACTGCTTCATTCAGCTGTGACGTATCTTCGATCCGCTCGGGGGCACCCTCCCCCGCTCCCGACTCCGCCTCAGCCCCGGACGAGGCCTGTGCTTCTGAGCTCTGAGACTCCTGCTCTTGCGGCTCTTCCTGCTTATCGGCGCCGGACTGCGTACTGCTTTGCCCTTCACCTTTGCGCTTCACCCGCAATTTCTTTTTCTGGTTTCTGTTCTCTCCCTCTGCCATAATCATCGACCTCCGTCCGTTGGAATTTTACGGAATTTCAAGTCTTCAAAATTCATCCGTCCATACCATGTTACCTTCAATATATAACACTGCCAGCGGCTTTGCAAAGGTGCAGCCATGTTCCAGTTCCGGAAAAAAGTCTCGCTGATTCGGACTATATGCCTTGCCTTCGTACTCTTGTTCTTTCTGTAATACTGGCTATAGTATAATACGTACGGTAAAGCTCGGGACGGTAGTTAAAATCTCCGGGAAATAATTCACCTAGACACTTCAACCGGAAGAATGTTCGGCACAGGCGTGATAGCTCTCACTCTGCGTGCAATCGAAAACATTCAACTAACGACAAAAAGGAGGATGACGTGGCAAAAATCACCATCAACGATCTGCTCGATGCGGGCGTACATTTCGGACACCAGCAGAGTCGGCGCAACCCTAAGATGAAACCTTTTATTTACGGCACCCGTAACGGCGTAAGTATTTTCGATCTGCGGTACACCATGACCCAACTCGGAGAAGCATGCCAGTTCTTACAGGATACCGCGGCTGACGGCGGCCAAGTGCTTTTTGTCGGAACCAAACGTCAAGCCCGAGACCCTGTTTACCATGCGGCGACCCGTACAGGCATGCACTACATGTGTCACCGCTGGCTCGGCGGCACTCTTACCAACTTCCAGATCATCCGGAGCCGGATAAGTTATATGAAACGCCTTCAGGAAATGGAAACCGACGGCACCATGGAAAGCCTTCCCAAGAAAGAAGTAGCTGCCCTTCGCCGACAGAAAGACAAACTTGAAAAAACACTGGGCGGCATTGCTAACATGCCCAAATTACCGGACGCTATGGTCGTTGTGGATGTCAACAGAGAACATATCGCCGTGAGAGAAGCAAACAGAATGCAGATCCCCGTCGTTGCCATGGTGGACTCCAACTGTGATCCTTTTCCGATCGACTATGCGATTCCAGGCAACGATGATGCCGTACGGGCCATAAACACGACCATGGATGCCTTCGTCGCCGCTGTTGAAGAAGGACTCTCTATTTACGGAAAAGAGGCGCCTGTTCAGCAACAGCCGCAACCCGAGGCTGAGACCACAGAACAGGGAACCTCCGCCGCTCAGGATCCAGCGTCTTCACAAGAAAGCGCTGACTACAGTTACCAGGCGAACGGTCAGCAGACAGAGGCTTCCGAAGGAACATCCGAAGGAACACCGGAAAAAGTGGAGACATCGGCGCAAAACGGGGAACAGGATCAGGGACAGGAATAGCGCACACTGTAGAAACATTCTGAATGAATACAGCACGGTTCCTCCGCAACACAATCTCACTAATACCAAACGTAGAAACAAGTAAAGGCATAACGAGATGGGGCAAGTATCTTCCCAGGATGTAAAAAAACTTCGCGAGCAGACCGGCGCCGGCATGATGGATTGCAAAAAGGCGCTGGCCGAGGCAGATGGAGACATGGAGCAAGCCTTGACTTACTTGCGAAAGGCAGGAATTGCCAAAGCAGAAAAGAAGGCTGGCCGAGCAACTAATGAGGGTGTCGTTTACAGCCTCGTGGATGGACAAGTAGGCACTTTGATAGAGGTGTTGTGCGAATCCGACTTCGTGGCGAAAAACGAAAAGTTTACATCATTTGTCACCGAAGCCGCCCAACGGGCGATTACAGATTTCAGTCACGACGGAGATATCAGCGAAACCATTGCCCGGGCTGAAAGCGATAACCTCACGGAAATGATCGGTGCCCTCGGCGAAAATATGTATATGCGACGTGCTGTTCGATGGGAAACGAAAGGCCGGTTGAAAGGTTACATGCACATGGGCGGCAAAATCGGCGTTCTTGTGGATGTAGAAGGTGACACGGATGCTGAGACTCTTAAAGACATAAGCATGCATATTGCCGCCTTTAAACCGGAGTTCGTCTCTCCGGACGATATCCCCGAAGAGCGGATCGAAAAAGAAAAAGAGATCGCGGCTGCGCAGGTCTCTGACAAACCGGCGCACATTATCGACAATATCGTTAATGGAAAAATGCAGAAGTGGTATAGCGAAGTATGCCTTACGAAACAACCGTGGCTGCGGGACGAAAAATCCTGTCTGGAAGACGTCGCCCCACAGGCCCGCGTGCAACGCTTCCTTCGATGGGAGGCCGGAGAAGAACTCTGAATTCCGGTAGGCGTTTCTGAACCTCCATGAAAAAGGTTTCCAATCAATGGGCGAACTTTGTCGGCTCAAACGGGTGGTTCTGAAGCTAAGCGGCGAAGCTTTAAAGCAGGAGAATTCAGCATCGTCCCTCGACACCAACGCGCTGAATCAAGTTTGCGAGCGAATAGGAAAACTTCAGGCGCAAAATATTGAAACCGCTGTCGTGCTCGGAGGTGGGAACTTCCTCAGAGGCGTATCCGCCACTCAGGAAAGCCTGGCCAGATATACAGCCGACATGATGGGCATGATGGGTACCGCCATGAACGCCTTGGCGCTACGGGATGCGTTAAGCAGTGCCCAGGTGCCGGCAACGATTCAGGCACCTTTCCAATTACCGGGAATATCTGATGTCTTCGATCTCCATAAAGCCGATCAGATCCTTACAGGCGGCACGCTCCTGCTCCTCGCCGGAGGCACCGGCCATCCCTATTTCACCACCGACACTACCGCGGCATTGCGCGCGTGCGAAATACAGGCCGACGCCATTCTGAAGGCCACAAAGGTCGACGGTGTCTATTCGGACGACCCCCACCGGGTACAGACGGCGCGGCGCTATCGCCTGCTCTCCTATGAAGACGCCTTAAAGAACAACATATCGGTTATGGATGGAACCGCTTTCTCCTTATGCCGCCAGAACAATCTCCCCATTATTGTGTACAACTTCGCCGATTCGGAGGCAATCACCAGTATTCTGCGCGGCGACCTCACTCGAGCGACCTTGGTGAGTTACCGGGAAACACAACCCGATTAAGCATACGTTGAAGCGAAAGACAAGCTGGCTGGTCTGAGCACGGCGCTCTGTGATAAAGTATGACCCGACATAAACTTGATTTTTCGAATCATCGGGCGGACCGGACTTCGGCTCACTGGACGGACATTGCTCGATATATCGTGCAATGCCCGAAGCGGTTGCCCTGATGCTGAGCGTCGATGAGCACATAAGACAATATGTGAACACCAGTATTATATTGAAAACAACTCGCAGCCCAAAAACAGATTGAGGAGACAAAGATCATGAGTGAAGATACCGCAGATGTTGCATTGTCCACCGCCAAAAAGAAAATGCAGGACGCAGTGGAAGCTTTGCAAAAGGAGTTTACCGGAATCCGCACCGGTAAGGCATCTCCGGCTCTTGTGGAAGACATTCAAGTCAATTACTATGGAACCAGCACCCGCCTCAGAGATATCGCCGGGATTACTGCGCCTGAGCCGCGGCTCCTCGTTATTCAACCATGGGACCAGAATGCTATTAAAGACATAGAAAAAGCCATCAATGCTTCTGACCTCGGCATCAGCCCCGTAAACGACGGACGCGTCATACGCCTGCCGATTCCCGAACTCACGCAGGAGCGACGCAACGAGTTGGTCAAACTCGTACGCGATCGTGCCGAAGAAATGCGTGTAGAAGTCCGGAACGCTCGCCGGGAAGCCAATGATATGATCCGAAAGGCTGAGAAAAATTCCGAAATCACTGAGGATGACCAGTCCATGCTCGAGAAAGAGGTACAGAAGGAAACGGATCAACATATCGAACAAATCGACAAACTCTTTGAAGACAAAGAAAAAGAACTCACGGAAGAATGAAGCGAACACAGAGCCTCCTCTGGCCTGAATTGTACGAAACAACTGCGTTGAGTGCGTCGTTACCGCCGGCCCGCGAGCAGTTTTTTGGTCGAGGTATCCGGCCTTTACCCGGCGGTTACATTCGTACTCGCAGTCTTAATCTCGCTCATACTCAACCCAGATCACGCAGGCTCAAAAGTATGCTGAACAAACGGCGGTACCGGTGAAGACTGCGATTACGACAACGATCCAGAATTGCTGTTAGCCCTCCCCCGCGGGGGTAAGAGAGCAGTTTCGCCATCCGCCGGGTCGCCTGGTAAGAAGCAGCAAGAGAGATATAGTATGGAAGAAAAAGGCGCGGTAGCCAAGCGGTAAGGCAGGGGTCTGCAAAACCTCGAATCACCGGTTCGAATCCGGTCCGCGCCTCCATACTCACCTTGTTATAGCAAAATTAGCAACGTTCAAGGCAGTACCCTCGTTTGGTCTAATTGCAGTTGTTATGGTAAAGACAAAAAACCAAACTCTTGAAACCGAAAGTGTTTCCGTCACGCCAAGCTCCGAGCAGCCATCGGGTCAAAAAGGGCGTGAAGATAGCTCTGCCCAGCAACAGTTCCCTCCCGGAGATTCTCTTAACGATTGCGTCGCGCTCTGTCAGGAACAACGCTGGCGCGAGGCGCTGGCTTTATGCCGACGTCTGTATGAAAGAGCCGAAAAAAACAACGATGCGGAGATGCTGACCAGTTTGGAGAACGCTCGTGTAAAGATCGAGTATTCGCTCCGAAGACAGATGTCAGCATCATTGATCGCCGCATCCAAGCAACTTCTTGAAAAGGAGTTCCTTCTGGATGTTTCCGAATAACGAGCCCTTCGGCAATATTGACCTCGAGGAAATTTGTACTCGAATGCTTTCCGAACTCTCCTGGACTCGGCTGCAGGGTCTGATCCAGTCCAATTCCCGCCTATACAAAAGATGCACCGTGGGCGGGCACCGCTTTACACCGAAACACAGGAAGCGCTTCGAGAAAATCATCCTTCAAGAAGCACAGAAACAGAACTTTGACCGTCAATTCTGTAATAATCTCTTCGCCTACTGGTACCCTCTCCAGGAGAAACTTTATAACAAACTCGAAGAATATTTTCACTCAGACGAATACCAGCAATACAAAGAACAACAGGATATTTCAGACGAAATTTACGCCATTCCCGACGAGAAATTTGAGGAGTTCTTTGAAATAGAAGAAATCGAACAGTGGCGTATCGTCCTATGTTTCAGCCCCTTGGAATTTACGCGCGAACAAGCGGAACGGATACTGAATGAATCTGAAAAAAGTTCCGACCTGGTATCAAAAATACAAAATCTGGAAAACGACATTGAACAGCTCCGCAAAGACAGAGACAACAAGGAACGCGAATTAGAAAACCTCCAGGAACGATATAACACGTGCACGGAAGAACTCCAGGAACTTCGCCAGACGAAACGTTCCAATGCCGCGGAGATAAGAGACCTGCAGAACAAGTTCAAATCATCTCAGGCAGAAAACAAAAACCTCCGCCAACAGCTGGAGGAAAAAAACCGACAACTGGCCGAAAAGGAACAAGAGCAGAGTGGAGCCTCCGAAAAGGAGATGCAGAGACTCAAGCAGGAACTGCAGGCCGCTCAGAATGAATTGACTGACTGGAAGACCAAATACGAAACTCAGGCGGCGAGAAACCGCGAACTGGCGGAAGAGATAGAGGAACTCAACAAAAAACGGAAAAGAGACCACGAACAGATTCGTGAGCGGGACCAGTCCCTTGAAGAACTGAACAGCTTCGCCACCCTGATCTGCAACAGGATTGATTGGCCGCAGGTGGGGGCCCAGATGAAACTCTCGCCCGCATTAAAACAGCAGTTCAATTCCCTGCTGAAGAAACTGAACTATGAAGAGGACAGAACACTTTCGCTTGGAGATACCCTCCCCGGCTTCTGGAACAGTCTCCAGGAAACGGAAAACAACCTCATAGATAACGTGGCACAAAGTGAAACAAAGGAAGTAGAAACCCGCAGCCCTGAACAATTCTGGGAAGAGTTGTCTGACACTTTCAACGATACGCTGATCAGTCTTGAAGCCCGCTCGATCCTCCTCAGGATGTTACGGGAGATTTTCTACCAGACCTTCGAGATGGAGGATCTTAAAGCGCCTGTCCTCCCCGTGAAAAGCACAGCGGCCGGCCGGCGGCGTTCGAAGAAACGTTAACCTGAATTACCGGACGGGTGCGGCCGACTTCAGATAACGCTCCCGCAGAGGCGTTCTGGTTTTCATCACAAACCGTAAGATCTGCATGAAATCCGGGCCGTAACTGCCGACAACAGTTTTCGCCGCGTAAGCGCCGAAACCCAAGGCTACAATATCCATACCCTCTGAAGACTCAGGGCAACTTCTGCAAAAAGGTTCTCTGCAGAAACTCCCCCAGCAAAAGAAACGCGACCCCCGCGACAACCCAGATCACGTAAACCTCTCGTTTCTCTTTGTATCTTCGTGTTTTTACTTCAACAGCAGTTTCCCGATCAATTTTCTGCATAGCCTGGCGAAAACCTTCTTCGTCTGAAGCTGCAAAAAAATCCCCCCCGGCACTTTCAGCCATTTTCCTTAAAAGTTCCCGGTCCGGAACGGAATCAATCTGTCGAATTCGGGTATTTCCAAAGCGCCCCGGTGCTTTGATAAGGGCCTGCTCACTCCCCACTCCTATTGTATACAATGAAATGCCGAATTTCGTCGCAACTTCGGTTGCCTGGAGCGGCGTAACTCCTGTGTCAACGTTGTCCCGTCCGTCCGTAAACAGAACCGCCACTTTGCTCTTCGCCGACGAATCTCTCAGCCGTTCCACGGATGCAGATACTGCCGTGGTGATCGAGGTTCCATCACCTCGAAACATTCCTGCATCAAGACTCTTAAGGTGGTGCAGCAAAAAACGATGGTCCAGTGTGGGCGGACTGACAACATATGCTTCCCGATCAAACGCAACAAGGCCGATTCGGTCATTCGGACGCTTCTGCAAAAATTCACGCAATACATCCTTTGCGATCCCGATCCGGCGCCGGACGTCACCTTCGCTTACCGCCTTAGCTGCGGTCTTTAAATTGTCATAACCTCCAACATCGTACGCCTTCATACTCCCTGAGATATCAAGCAACAACATCATGTCGCGCGCTTTCTGAGTTTCCTCGATTTCCCGGAGGATCTGCTGCGGACGCATTAAAGCAATAATAAAACAGATCCCGCCCACGCCCAGACAGTAAATCGGGACAGCCAGCGGGTGTAAGAAACGTGCATCTCCACCGTGCCGCCCTGCCACACTCCTGAACGGACGAAACGCGCCCACTCGAAGCGTAGCCGGCCGTCTAAGCACCGCATAAATTACTGATGCAACAACCGGGATTGCAAGCACACAAAACCAGGGATGTTCAAACTGTATGTCCAAAGCAGAACGTTTATCCTAAATTCCAAAGTTTCAGGTCTGCCGGTGTGACTCTTGGCGTCCCGCCACGTACTCAGAGTCGCTCGCCGATTCTCCCTTTTCATCCGAAAGGAATTGATACGCACTCTCCAGGGAACGCTGAAGCTGATTCTGCTCGGTATCTTGTTTTCCGAATTTCACCAGATCCGCCTCCGTAAAAATATCGCGTAAGAGCCTGCGTTTTTTATCTGTTAATGCGTGAATTTTCTCAAACCGCCGTAAAAATTCAGAAGTCGTGGTCCTGGTAGCCGCCACCGCATAGGCTTCTTCAAGATACTTTCGTAAAATATCAGTCAGGCGAACGTAAAAATCCTCCCCCGTCAACGGCAGATCATCCGCCAAGGCAGATAATCGCGCTTCCGCCTGCTCCAGCGGCGTAGCCCGGTATTCCCCAGCACCTCCCGCTACATCCGGCACCGTCTTCACGTAGAGAAAGATCGCCGCTCCTAAACCAGCAAGAACAATCACCAACAGAAAAATCAGCATGCGCTTGTCCGGCGAGGTGGTCTCGGTTGAAATAAAAGGCGATAACGTAAGCGGCGTCTGCTTGACTTCCTCCTCCGGCCGGGACACCATGTTGGGAAGGGGCAGTTTGGCCATCACTTGCACCTTTGCATCCTCTCCTTCCCACCACGGCGCGTACGCAACCCGCAAAGCCGGAACTGCCGTTAACGTAAATCGATATGCCTGAACCGGGACGTCATAACGCCAGAACACCGTACCCCATCCAATCCCGGTCATACGCCGTTTGACTTTGCCCGCCCGCTGCAGCCCGGACGGAAGCGATACTCGCGGTTCGCCGGAAGGCCCGTACATAAATCCCGACACCACTTCCACCTCATACTTCAACGTGTCCCCAATATGCAGGCTGTCAGCCGCCGCCGGCACAGAAACGGATCTTACACATGCTCTTTCCCGGAAGCGCATACCTCCCACAACATACACCAGCAGGGCCGTAAGAACAGCAACGGCCAGTGATTTTCCGAATACAGAACCCCGACGCGGACTTCCTGTACCCCGCTTCATCCGGTTTTTCTTCACCCCTGGCTCCATCATATACCCCGATCACCGCCTTCCACGCCGTCGTCGAAATAAGCCCATCAACGGTTCTACGTAGTCTTCGCCGCAGTACAGATCGATCAAATCCACCCCGGCGCTTCGGAAAACGCTTTCCTGTTCCGATCGTAATTCCGCTGCAGCAGAAACATATTCATCGCGGATTCTGGCTTTCCCGCTATTAAAAAAGGTGACCCCCCCACGTTCTGCCCCTTCGACAGCAAGCCAGCCCGCAGAAGGGACTTCCATTTCCCGGCGATCAAGTACACGTAACGCTATCAGATCATGCTTCTTTCCAGCTATTCGCACGCCGTGTTCAAAACCTTCGTCTATGAAATCACTGATCAGAAAAACCACTGCCTTGCGATGCAGCATCCGGAATACCGTTTCCAGCGCTCCGTTCACATCTGTACCTTCTGAACGCCGTTCGTGAGCCAGCAACTCACGTATCAGCCGCAACACATGGCGCCGCCCTTTACGTGGAGGAACAAACAACTCCGTCTCAGTGGTAAACAGCAACAGTCCCACCCTGTCGTTGTTCCGGATTGCACTGAAAGCAAGTAAGGCCGCGACTTCTGCGGCTAGTTCATTCTTGTATTGACTGTTACTGCCGAAATCGCCGGAAGCACTGACGTCCACCACCAACAGGACATTCAGTTCCCGTTCTTCAATGAACGTCTTAACGTACGGATAACCTAGACGGGCAGTAACGTTCCAGTCAATCGTACGCGTATCGTCCCCCGGAACGTATTCGCGGACTTCTTCGACTTCTATGCCCTGCCCTTTGAACACACTATGATACGCACCGGCCACCAGTTCGTCCACGAAGCGGCGTGTCGTGATTTCTATCCGGCGAACTTTGTGTAGAACTTCACGCGTGATCATTACCTATAAACTCCGATTGCGAAACACATGAAGAAGGGCAGACGCGCGCGTACTTAAGGCGTACGTAACTCATTCAGCAGGCGCCCCAGAATATCATCAGGTGTAAGACTCTCCGCTTCTGCTTCGTATGTGGGAATGATTCGGTGTCGTAAGCAGGCAAATGCCACATCCTTTACATCCTGCGGAAGCACATAGGCGCGCTTACTCAGAACTGCTCGCGCTCGGGCCGCCATGTAAAGAGCAAGCGAAGCGCGGGGGGATACCCCATAGGCGACAAGCCCATCCAGATCACTGAGGTCTGCCTCCTCCTGCCTATTCGAAAGCTGTCCGGATTCGCCCGGCCGGGTGGCAAAAACAATGTCCAGGATGTATTCTTCAACTTTCGGATCCAGGTAGATCCGATCGATCATCTTCCTGCCTTCCACAATACGCTCCGGTGTTATCACAGCCGATACCGGCGTTCCCTTCTGCGTCTTACCCATCTGCTGCATAATACGATGTTCTTCATCTCGACTGGGGTACCCAACGGAAGCCTTGAACATAAAACGATCCAGTTGGGCCTCAGGCAACGGGTATGTGCCCTCCTGCTCAATAGGATTCTGGGTAGCCATCACCAGAAAAGGGTTCGGCAGATCATAGGTGCTGTCGCCGATGGAAACCTGGTGCTCCTGCATAGCTTCAAGCAGCGCACTTTGTACTTTTGCGGGCGCTCGATTTACCTCATCGGCCAGCACCACATTGGCAAAAACAGGACCAAGCCGTGCCGTGAAGCTTTGCTCTCCCGGATTGTATATGGACGTGCCCACCAGATCAGCGGGCAACAGGTCAGGCGTAAACTGTACGCGAGCAAATTTACCCCCGATCACCTGCGCCAGCGTGCTCACCGCCAGCGTTTTGGCCAGCCCGGGCACACCTTCAACAAGCACGTGGCCATCGCAGAGCACCCCCATCAGCAGCGTATCGACCAGCTCTTCCTGGCCGACAAGGACTTCGTGAATTTCACTTCGGACGTCAGACAGAAAAGCGAGGGAACGTTCCAGTTCCTCCTGCAGAGCCCCAACATCCGGCAGCGACTCTATGTCTCCCATAATTATGCGCCCTCGTTGTAAAGATCAGCTAAAAATTCAGAACCTGTCGACATCTACAGTCACGACTGTTTGCTTTGCCGCGCATACAATACCCTCTTACAAGGTAAATTCCCAGATCCTGCCCCTCGATCCTGTCCTTCGCCGGATTATAGTATGTACGCCCACGTTACGTCCGGGGCGTTGAGGCGGCGTGGCTGTAAACCGTAAAACGTTTCATTCTGTAAACTGAAAAGATTCTATACTATGACCGGCCTGACGTCCTATCACAACCATACAAACTGGACCGACGGCTCAGCAGATGTAGGCCAGATGATCCGGTCCGCTTCTGCAAAAGGCATCAGCCGCCTCGGCATATCGGATCACCTCGTTATGCTGCCTGCGGATAAGCGCCCTGCCTGGACATTATCTCCGGCGGATACTACCCGCTACCTGGCCTCTGTCACAGACCAGATACACCAAGCCCCACTGCCCGTTTATCCGGGCATCGAAGTCGACTACATACCTGATGCCGCACAGGAAATACAGGACTTACTTACGGACCACTCGTTTAAGTACCACATCGGATCCGTCCACTTTGTGGAAGGGTTCCCCGTGGATAAATCTGCAGAAGAATGGCATCGTTTGACGGAGAGTGAGGTGAATGATGTCTTCCGTCGCTATTGGCAACTTATACGCGAAGCGGCTGAAAGCGGCCTCTTTCACTTAATTGCCCATCTCGACCTGCCGAAGAAATTCGGCGTCGCCCCCACGGTGGAAGTTGAAAAAGAAATTCTGAACGCACTCGAAACCATTGCTGCAAACAACCTGCCCGTCGAGCTTAACACCGCCGGCTGGAACAAACCATGCCGGGAGGCCTATCCCTCCGCAAACATCCTTAGATTATGTCGACAGCGGGACATCCCCGTGGTGGTAACTGACGACGCTCATCGTCCCGAGCAACTGGCCCAACACAGAGCAGCAGCCGGCGACCTCCTCAGAGAATGCGGTTACCAAACAGGTAGCGATCTTTTCCCTTGACCCTCAACACCCAAAATCAGATATCTTGATTCGGGACCGAAACAATCGCTCTGCTTCCGTTATTGAACGGATTTCGCGCAGGATACGTAAAGGATCCCGGAAACAGAAATGGAACATGGTGGTCGCGGAAAGTGAAAGTGATACCACGGATGCCGGCAATTCCGGCATTGTTCTTCTGGAGGGCGAGAGTCCCCTCGAGCCGTTGCGTCCGTATTCAACGGCCAGAGCTCACTGCGGATCGGCTGAACCGAGCTACCGCCTATGCAGAGATTATGATTGCACCGTTATGGATATTCAACAGATACTGCTCGACAAATTCGGTTTCCGGGAGTTCCTCCCGGGACAACGTGATGTCATTCAAAAGATTGCTGATGGCGCTGACGTCTGCGCTGTGATGCCTACCGGCGCCGGCAAAAGTTTGTGTTATCAACTGCCAGTTCTTACCCAAACCGGCTACGCTTTGGTGGTTTCGCCGTTGATTTCGCTGATGAAAGACCAGGTGGATGCCCTGAATCAAAAGCAGATTCCCGCCAGTTACGTAAACAGCAGCTTAACACAGCAGGAACAAGTAAAACGCATGCACGACGTCCGCGAAGGGCGAATCAAGCTTCTTTACGTTGCGCCCGAGCGTTTTAAAGTCACAGAGTTTGCGCGACTGCTTAAAGAGACGCCGCCCCGCCTGCTCATCGTTGATGAAGCGCATTGCATCAGCCATTGGGGCCACGATTTCAGGCCTGACTATCTCAAAATCGGCAGCGTGGTGCAGGATCTGAACATTCCCCAGGTCTGCGCATTCACGGCAACCGCCACGCCGGCCGTCCAACAGGACATCCGAACGTCACTCAAGCGCCCTTCAATGCAGGTTCTTGTTGCAGGCTTCAAACGACCCAATCTGGCTTTTTCCGTCATTCCCGTAAAGAGTAACGCGGATAAACTGTCGCTTCTGAAACAAGTCCTGCAGCAGTCCGGCCCCACGATCATCTATACCTCAACCCGAAAAGCTGTAGAGGAAATCGGTGAGAACATCGACTGCCTGACGTATCATGCCGGCATGCGTAAACAGGAACGTGCACGCGTTCAAAATGCGTTCATGCAACAGCAAAACCCTGTCCTGGCGGCCACGAACGCTTTCGGTATGGGCATTGATCGGGAAGACGTGCGACACGTGATCCATTACAACATGCCCGGCTCGCTCGAGGCCTATTACCAGGAGGCCGGACGTGCAGGTCGCGACGGTGAACGGGCCGACTGCATCTTGTTCTATTCCTGGCGCGACCGGCATGTTCAGGAGTTCCTCATCGATATGAACAACCCCTCCCCCACACTGATTCGTAAAGTTTATCAATGCCTGCTTGATCAATACCGCGCAACCGGCAGCACCACGCTGGAAATCACGCAGGCGGAACTCCATGAGCTGGTACCTGATGCAAAATCTGAGGGCCATATCAGTACGTCTCTACGCATACTGGAGAGGCACGGTTACGTAGAACGCGGGTTGGTCGGTAACAACCGCGGAACGCTTCGCTTCCTGACACCAGTAGACCAGCTCCGCCAGAACCACCAGCATGCGTCAACACAGCGTTCACGATTCATCTATCGCACCGCCTGCCGCTACGATGCCGCGCTTGCTGAAGGTATAGATGTCTCGCCAAAGGAACTCGTTACGACCGTCGGGCTGCGGGAGGAGCAAATAAAGCGCGTATTGCACGCGCTCAACGGTGACATCATCGAGTGGATACCGCCGTTCGCGGGACGCGCTGTAGTCTTAACGCAGCCCGATGTGAGCGTTCCGGAGCTCGATGACGCCCAGCTCGAGAAAAAACGTAACATAGACTTTCAGAAGCTCGAAAACGTCATTTCCTATGCGGAAGACCGCTCTTGTCGCCAACGTTTTCTCGTTCAGCATTTCGGTGAAAACGCTGACCATTGGACGTGCGGACATTGTGACCTGTGCAAAAGTCTGCAGACCCCCTATCATCGGGTTCCTTCCGACCACGAAAAGGAAGTGATCAAGACGATGCTGAGGGCTATAAAACGAATGAACGGCCGGTACGGGCGCCAGCGCATCGTAAAATACCTGCGCGGCGAAGAATCGCCTTTCGAAGAAGACCTTGACCCTGATAGCGCGAATGACACCTATGGCGCCCTGGATGCCTTTAAACGGGGAGAGGTTTACAGCGTGCTGAACACGCTCGAAAAATCCGGGTGTATCCAGGCTGTAGACCGATCAGGGTATCCGTGCATCGGCCTCACCCGAACCGGAGAACAAGCGCTGCGGAAGACACCCCGGCTACGGGTTGATTTCCCTGCCTTGAGCGCACAAGACAGAACAGATCCAATCGGCGCTCAACGCACTCAGAAGGGCACTTCCCCTTCCCGGGAATCCACAGATGGTACTACCGTCGGCCCACAGGACATAGATGACCTGTTCGAAAAACTGCGAAAAGCACGAAAAACAATGGCCGAGGAAAAGCAAGTACCCGCATTCCAGATTCTCAGCGACCGCGCATTACACGGATTGGCGGCGCAGGCACCTACAACAAGAGCGGAAGCCACAAAAGTCCATGGGATCGGAACCACCAAAGCCCGAACAGTAGTACCGCGCTTCCTCGAAGAGATCGCTCATTGGCGCAAAGAGAACGCACCCAGCGCTTCGCTGGAGCCTTGACCGAATTCAACTCAACATTCTCAAGTCTCCCCCTAGTGTGGTGTATTTCAAATGCGCTTACATAATGCGGCGTTATTTTTCTTTTACGAAGTGGTGCACAATATCCTGGCTGCCAATGGCCGCCGGTTTCAGGTGTCAGGTTTCGGATTTCAACATTCCGCCCCCTTGAAACCTGAACACTGAAACCAGCCCAGCAGATTACGCACCAATTCGTAAGTTATGCTTCCGCCCTTATGTGATTTGTTGAAACGATCATCAACCAACGTTTCGTCAAGGCAATTCCGATACAGAACACTAGGGTATCGACTTACAGCCGTCCATACCTCAGTATGCCTGCCGAGGCTCATACTCGGATATCTTCGAACATGCAGGGTGGTTTGGCTTCCCCCAAACCGAATTTCATCCTAAAATTGAGGATCATTGTTTCAACGGCAGCACGTTTACCGTGGCGAAGCCTACGCCTTTGCACATATCCAGCACCTCAACCACTCTGTCCGTCTTAACTTTAGGGGAAATTTTGACAATCACCGGTACATCGGCCTGCATATTTGCCAATTCGGCTAACCGGGGACGAATTTGCTGCATACTGTGCGGCGTCCCTTCTACAATCAGTCTTTCAGATTGCACCTCAAGCTGCAGGCTTTCGCCGGCTGGGCCTTCTCCGCCGCTCGGTAGATTCACAGTTAAATGTGCTTCCGGGGTGGGTGCGCTCCACGTAATAACAAAATATACGAGGAGCAGAAATACCACATCGATCAAGGTATTCAACGGCACCGGCGAGCCTTCTTGGTTTCCCTGCACCCTGACCTTGTGTAAAGCCACTTTTCCACCTCCTTTCCTTCATGATGCTATGATGCTACCCACTTACACCGCCAGATTTCGTTCCTTTCATTTTTATTCCGCTTTATGAATATCGTTCTTCTTCATTCGAGAAGCGCCCTCATACACTCCAACCCCCATAACCATCACCTCCTTAAGCTGTTTGCTCACGTTTTAGACACCGCCGCATGCATCACGAGGCTATCTATTTACATCTTAACACAAGTGAGTTTCGATTTCAAACATTTTTTCCACACCAATCTTCCGCACTGAGCTATGGCACTCCGATGTCGACCCTGCGGCTGCCGAGAATTCGGGTTCCAGATATCCAGAACTCACGCACGTCGCGATTCACATCACAACTTGAACGCCATACGCTGCTATTTGAAAGCGCATAGTAGATGCGCCAGAATCCAAGCGCACTCTACAGCTTTTGTGACAAGCTGAACGCCTGATCATAAAGTCTTCTGCAAATGTAACGCAACTGCTCTTGACCGGTGCGAGAGGTTGATGTGTATAACAATGACGGCTTAGGTATTACCGGGTTTCGCCAAGCCGGCAGTAAGCAAATGGACAGCGACCGCGGGGGAGGCGGCAAATAGTTCAAAAGCGTCTCCGTGCTGAAGGGGGAGTGGCAACTGGAGTCATCGAGTGACACCTCGCGCTCGTATACAAGGATGTACAACCCGAAAGAAGCGGAGGAGGCATTCTGCGGCAAGTGGAAAGCAACATTCACGCCGATAAGCGCAGCCGGAAGCGAAGGCGAAATTCGCCGCGGCTACTTGAGTGCGTATGCTCATAAGAAGGGAGATCTTTATATAAAACCGGACACCAAACGCATTTCTTTCACTCAGGGCGAAACCGTGGACTTCGACGCAATGCGCAACGGCAATAACATCGACCAGCAGGTGGACTGGAGCATCGGCGGCCCCATGAGGATCGACAGCCAGGGAGTCGCTGAAATTGCTACATCCGACTCCGATTACGCCGGAAACTACACAGTGACAGCCACCCTTGGCGGCGGCGGTGGGGGTCCACCCGTGTCCGTTACGGCTGCCGCTGACGGGAACGGTAACGGAGCCAATCAAGCCGGTCCGAATCAGGACCGGACACAGGCCACGGCCGAGTTCATTCCCACCGCAGTGCAGAGCATCTCCGCCAAAGGCAAAACAAGCACGGCAGATGACGTGAAAACCATCTACACAGCAGTGGACAGCGAAATTCTTTTCGAGGCGACGGCGCAGCCCGCCGGTGGATTTCTGCCCCCGCTCCCCACCTGGAGCGCCGACGCTGAAAACGGCGACTGTGAGCTACAGCAGGCCGAGACATTGTGTTATGTTAAGTTCAAAGAGCCGGGCACATACACCGTCAAAGCACGCTGCGGCGATGACGACGACTGGGAGAAGATGGAGGTGAAGGTGTGTGACGTTGGCCTGCAGCCGGTCACGAGCCGCTCACCGAGCTTGGCGGATAAAGGACGCATCTGCCTGAATGCTCAGGACGAATATAAGAAAGCGAAGTTTGAAGTGACGGTAAAACCTGAGGGAACAACGGCGGAAGTAACTCAGGACGATGACGCAAGCGATGCAGACATTACATTGTCAAAAAACACCCTGCAGGATGGCGACACGTTCTTAGTTGAGCAAAACGGAGAAACCGGCACGTACGTGATTGAACTTGAGCATAACGATTGCAGCAATTGCACAGATACATATACTGAGACGGTGTTTAAGTTTGTCCCATTTCTCTCTTATGTTTCCTACGAAGTACCTGAGGATTTTGTTTGGATTGGTGATATCGACCGTACGTGGGGGCCTCCGGATTATCGGAAGGACGTGGGGTTATATATCGAGACAAATTCTTCGTCTCCTAGGGTTGACTATAAATGTATCGGTGGGGGCCCCGAGGATAAGTTGACGGGCACCGAGTATACTATTGGTATCATAGGTGATGCCACTGGAATGGATGCTGAGTTTGGCATTAAAACGGAGCCAGCTGGAGCCTATGATGCTGAAGTTGGTGCAGCAGTTAACGGTTCGTTCAATGGAGAGCTGGCAATAGACTATGGCACAGCTTCTTGGCAGTGTTTGGTTAAGATAGATGGTGCAACGCTCTGGAAGGTAAATAAAAATATAAATAACTACAAGGAAACAGGTGCTTGGACTGAAAATAAAACTGGTAATGTCATATTTACAGTCGGGGAATTAGGCGGTTCAGTATCATGTGTCAGTCATACCTGTACCCAAAAAAAGGCTGGCACTCGGACGCCCCAGAAGGGCTCAGTTGACGCCACGTACGGCGTAACGATAAGGGGTTTCGAGATCGTAACGCCTTAGTATTACGTAAACGAGATGAGACACCAACAAAAAATGTAATTATGGGCTGGAGGAATGATGAAGGTGAGAATGTTTCAACTTTGTATCTGCGGTTTAGGTCTGTTCATGACGCAAACACTTGTGGCGGAGCCTCGAGACAAGAGTAAAAAGGACATTGAATTCACTTACGGCTGGGAGGAGGGAAAAGCTTATCGCTACAAAATACACCGTCAAGATGGGAAATCGAGCTCTTCAATTGTGATAGAGGCAATAGCCCGCACAGACGATCGAACTACTTTGGCTATCAGGAAGCCGGAGCTTTTAGCTGACGTTGTCTTGTTTCTCAAGGTGCAGGCAAACGGGGCAGCCGTCCCTGATTCGCGCAGAATAGGAGGTGATTACACTCTTCCGGAACCCAAGGACGAAGACGGAGAACGACGTTTTAGTATGATGGGGGGGATGTTACGCGGCTACACTGATGAGCATTGGGCTTTCCCCCCCCCAGGCTGCATCGGTAGGATCGGAGTTGCTGTTCCGGAACCGGAAATTTGTGGTTAGTGGGTTTGCAGAAAATGCTAAGCATCTAGCAATAATTAAGATCAAAGAACGCGAAACAGCCCCCGGAGGGAGGATTAGTGAGGTAGGATGGAAACTTACTCGAACATGCATTTTTGATGTTAAACAGGGGCTTTTAACGGAAAGTCGCCCAAAGCGAAAAGAAGGATATATATATAACAGAACTGGAAAATGTGCGAACGTTGCGCGATTCCCAAATTTCCGAGCGAGAGGAATCATACGCCGAAGCAATCGATGCAGATATTTTCAGGTGGAAGTTAGCGAAACCGTTTCTTTCAAGTGAAGAAGTCCCAGCCCGACGGAGTGCCTATTGGACGTTGGGGGCAATTTACGACAGTTCACTTGGACCTGAAGTATATAGTGCTATGAAAAATGCCGCAAAGCACCAAGAGAAATATTATTAGCGGCTGACCCAAAACTATTTGTTCGATAATGTAGAAAAGGGAAAAAAATGGGCTATAAGGACCTTTCTGGAGCAAAAGAAACGAAACTTTAAGCAAATTAGTGATATTTATCCGAACGATTTTTCCGCAAAGGGAATGGTGGCGGCAGAAATGCATGATTTGGCCGGCTTTGAGTTGGGCAAAAATACAGAAAAATGGAGAGAATGGTTCAAACGAGTAACTCAGGCATTCCCGAAATTAACTGAAACAAGTACAAAAATGCTCCTGGAGAAAGTAAACCACGAAGACCCCTGGGTACACGTCTTTGCGCTGAAGGAATTGTTCCGCAGGTGGTATAATTATACCTTTGAAGCCACGGACAAGCTATTGACTATTTTCGAAGAAGCTTGTGCTGATGAAGACAGTGTAGTGAAAGAGTATGCAAAGCGAAGAATTGATAAGCTTCGCGGGGATGATGAGTGAAAAAGCCCGAGGAATCTGAGATATCATGGTTAACAGAAACACATTTACGAAGAAAATAATCCGGGGACAGGGGATATGTGTACAGAAGGCTAAGCAAAGGAACAGCATGCCGCTGCGGTTTTTACGCCGGA
>CAJXKU010000006.1 GCA_913055945.1 uncultured Lentisphaerota bacterium
TTTTCAAGCAGAAGACGGCATACGAGATGCGGACGTGACTGGAGTTCAGACGTGTGCTCTTCCGATCTGAGGCGCGGGAAGAACTTAAGATCGCTCAACAGGAGATCGAACGGCGAAAGAAAGCGGAGCAGGAGAAAGAAACCCTGATAGAAGAACTGCAGAGTACTCTGGCTCATGCCCGGCGCATGGAAGGCCTGCTTAACATGTGCTCGAACTGTAAACGTATACGAAGAGAAGCTGCCGGGACCGAAAAAAACGACCAGTGGGTATCTCTTGAAAACTACGTCCGATCGGAAACCCCAGCGGAGTTCACCCACGGCGTGTGCCCTGATTGTTTACGACAGCTTTACCCGGATAAGGCAGAGAAAATCCTTAAGAGGATCGGTCACTCAGGCGCATCAGAAGAGACGCGGGAATGAGGCCCCCTTCCGTATAGGGAGGAAACGCCAGAACGTAAGCGCATCCCCCGGTTTTCGTGAAAAGCCGGATGCGGTTCAGGATTGAGCTCTGTCCTTCAAGACCATTACTCCGTAGCCTCCAAGTGTCGCCGTTGACGCTGTTGTCTTGCCTGTCAGAATATCGGTATAAGCTGCATCCAGTTCGATATTCTTCTCTGTTTCGTTGAAATTCATCACAAAGATATACGCCGTGTCACCATCCGTTCTCTTTTGTGCCGTAACACCTTCGGGCAACTCAGCCTTGAGAACCGACTGGATGGAGCGGTCTACCATCAGCCTGTTATAAAATTCCCGCAGAAAATCCGCCTGATTACGACAAGCCATGTAATAAGCCTTCCCGCTGCCATAATCATTTTTTGTAAGGGCAGGAGAACCGGCAAAATAATCTTCTTCGTATTCTGCCAATACTTCTGCCCCCTCGGCATGTATGACCGAACAGATATCAACAGCATTGTACGTACCTTCCATCCCCAGAGAGTTATTGTCTTTTGCGCCGATGAGTACACTTTCTTCGGGGAAGTAGTTCTGACTTTCTTCCTCCCAAACACCAAAAACCTCCCGCAGGCCTCCGCCGGGCGTACCGCCCAGTAAACACAGGTCCGTTTCATCCACGACACCGCTCCAGTATGTCAAAACCACCGTGCCGCCCTGGTAAACGTAGTTCCTTATCCTCTCGGCGAACCCAGGCCTCAGCATGTACGACATAGGAGCTATAACGAGCTGGTACTGATCAAGAGCACAGGTCTGATCAATGATGTCGACCGGAACCCCGGCTTCCCAGAAAGGACGGTAATGGGCGAGGCATTCCTCACGATACTTCACATTCTCGCCTAAGAAAACCCGGGCACCGAAATCCAGCCCCCAATCATTCTGGTAATCCTGTATAAGTGCGACTTCCGGAGATACAGTGGTCCCTGCCACCTCGTCCAATTCCGCCAATGCTTGACCAAGTTCGCTCACCTCCCGGAACACCCGTGTATGCTCCGTACCCGCGTGGTCGACCACGGCTCCGTGGAATTTTTCCTTGCATCCCCTGGATTTCCGCCATTGGAAATACTGGACAGTATCAGATCCATGTGCGATGGCCTGCAGACTGGATAAGTAATGCATGCCCGGTTTCTTGCGTTTTTTAATACAATCACGGGTGGGTATACTGGGCACACTTTCCATCAGCATAAACGGTTTACCGCCTTTCATTGAGCGGTTCATATCGTGCACGAGTGCAGTACGGGCGGCCTCCGCGCTATCATCGTCTGTTTCGTGCCACGCAGGATAAGAATCCCATGAAACAATATCGACCGCTTTGGCAAAAGCCCAATAGTCCAACGTGCTGCAAGCTGTCATAAAATTCGTTGTAACCGGTATATCGGGAGCGACCTCCTTCAAAGGTGCTATCTCCGCGTTAAAGAAATCAATCGTCTGTTCGGTTTTGAATCGGGCCCAATCCAGCATCAACCCATGCATAGTGCTGTCTATCGGTTCGATATAGTCCCAATCCGGAAATGTATGCGACCAGAATGACGACCAGTACGCATAGTTCAATTTTTCAAGGTCGTAGTTATAGCGCTTTTTCAACCACTCCCGAAAGGCCTGGTAACAATGTTCACAATGGCAATCACCCCCATTGTATTCGTTGGACACATGCCACAGGAGCAGCGCGGGATGGTCCCCATAGCGTTCAGCCAGCTTTCGATTGATCATCTGGCATTTTTCCCGATAAACGGGGGAGGTACGACAGTGGTTATGCCGTACTCTGTGCGGTTGCCGCGTCCCGTCGGGGTTTACCCGACAGACTTCGGGATAAGCATGGCTCATCCACGCTGGTTTTGATCCGCTGGGTGTTCCAAGAACCACATAGATGCCGTTGTCGGCCAACTTATCCATGATTTGATCGAGCCAGTCGAATTCAAATCGCCCTTCGGATGGCTCCAGAGCTGACCAGGCAAAGATCCCCACAGACATGGCGTTACATCCCGCAAGCTTCATAAGGCGCATATCTTCATCCCATATCTCGGGCGTGTGCCTCCATTGATCAGGATTGTAATCACCGCCATGCAAAATCCGAGGACATTTGTGACTTAGCGGCGGAAAACGCTTTGACATAAGTAGCTCCTTTCTGAATTGAGAGTATTCCCAATGTCCGTTAGGACTGCTTTTTTCATAAACCCCCGGATTTTTCATCCCTGTATGCTAATTCTGAATACTTCGATTCGATAACATAGCCTTAACGATAAATATAGCGAACGCCATGTATTGTCCCCCGTGCGGTTGGCATTTTTTTCCCTACAATGTAGTGTACATCTGTAGGAATGTGAACAACAACACGCTTCCGTCTCTGCTTTTGTTGTACTCGTCCTCCGATTTCTGGAAAAAACGTTCATTGTGAAATTAGGGATCTTCCATATATGTCTTCACGTCCGAATCTTCTCTTCATGTTCAGTGATCAACAATCCTCGGATATGATCGGCTGCTATGGCAATCCGGATGCACAAACACCCAACCTTGACCGTATGGCTCGCGAGGGCGTTCGCTTCTCCAATTGTGTTTCGAATGTTCCGGTGTGCACACCTTGGCGCGGTTCTTTGCTCAGCGGACAGCATCCGCTTTATCACGGCGCAGTTTTTAATGACTTCCGCATGTTGCCCGGCAATGGGAATTACTTAGGCGAGATCTTACGGGATGCGGGGTATCGCACGGGCTACATCGGCAAATGGCATCTCTACGGTGGCGTTCGGGAACGCCCTGTGCCGCCCGGGCCCTATCGGTATGGTTTTGATGAAGTGTTCCTGACCAATAACTGCACCCATCAATATGCCGCCGGCAAAGCATGGTATTGGGATCACAACGGCCGATGTCAGTATTGTCCTAAATGGGAACCGGATACGGAGACGGATCAAGCGCTGGATTTTCTCGATAACGCGGATGGTCGCCCCTGGGCGTTGATCGTCTCCTGGCACCCGCCCCATGACTGGGGCGGAGGTACCTACGAAGCTCCAGCGGAATGGCTTGAGCGTTTCGACCCGGATCAACTTACCCTTCGTCCCGAAACCCCGGAAAACGATGAAGTGCGCCGTATGTACCAAGGATATCACGCCATGGGGGCAAACCTGGACTGGAATGTGGGACGGCTTCTGGATAAACTTGCCCAGCGGGGAGAACTGGAGAACACCCTGATTGTCTACACCTCTGATCACGGGGACTGTCTCGGCCGCACGGATCGGTACGGGGCGGCCAAATGTCGCCCAGAGACTGAATCTACGGATGTACCTCTGCTTGTGCGATTTCCGCCGTTGCTGGGGAAAGGTCGTACGTATGAAGGCCTCATGCAGGGGTTTGACCTCATGCCTACACTTCTGGAGTGGCTGGGCCTGGAAGTACCGTCAACATGTCACGGGAACAGTCTTGCTTCTGCTATTGCAGAGAACGATCCGGAAGCCGTCACGGAAGTTCCCCTCTTCCTTTCCGCGGCAAACGGTCAGGACTGGCGCGGCTTACGTACAAGACGCTATATATACTCATTCGGCAGGGACGGAGAACGATATAATCGACTTTATGACCTCGAGAAGGATCCGGCCCAACAAACAAATCTGTTTGATGACCCGGCCTACCGGAAAATTCGGGATGATTTACACAAGCGTACTGTGGCGTGGATGGATTATTTCGGCGATCACTTCGTGCCGTTCGAAGAAATGGCGCAGCAGGTCCTTGTTAATGGGGATGCAGAGGTGGGTGCTGCAGACCGTAATCAACGGGGAGAAGGTGCCGTACGCGGTCGCCCGGTAGATATTCTCGAAGGCCAGAAAAATGACGCCGTTTAAAAGTGATTTCCTTCCGATACGATATTCATCGGGCCGATCAAAGTCTTGGCGTCTGACAAGATTGCCGCTTACATCTCCAGGCAACTCATAAGACACTGAAAAACACCGGCTGGGGACGGCGGTCCGGTATGTACGTACCTCCGCAAGTTGCCCTCTCCTTTGATCATCGCAATTTATCCACAAGGAAACGCTGAAAAAGGCGCCACGATTTTCTGTCAGCCCCTTCGGTATAGCTGTCAGAACCGAACACTGTGAAAGCGTGAGGAGCACCGCCGTAGGTCATCATGCGATGGGGGACACCGTGCTGCTCCAATTGTTCTGCCAGCGCGGTAAAGTCTTCCATGGTTATATGACTGTCGGCGGTGCCGTGCATGATCAGCAATTCAGCTTTGGTGTCCGCGTAATTTTGTCCTTCAGGCGTACTGAGACCGCCGTGGAACGTGGCAAAACCTTCCAAGTCTCCTCCGGCTCGTGCAAGTTCAAGTACTGCCGCACCGCCGAAACAGTACCCCATAGCAACAGCATTATCGACATTGGCGCCATGTTCTTCTGCCGCTTTCAGTGCCCCCCGCAACCGGTCTCGCAACTCATCACGGTTGGCGTACATTTCCCCCGTGTGCTGCCGTTTGTCTTCCACTTTTGTCGGCCTTACACCTGCGCCGAACAGGTCGGCGGCGAATACCGCGTAACCGCTGTCCGCCAGCATTTCGGCACGTTTAACTTCATAATCCGTCAGGCCATTCCAGTCATGAACCAGCAGGACAAGCGGCGCTTCATCAGAAGGTGGACTCACATAATAGCCTTTGTAGGGATCACCATTAACTTCGTAGGAAACGGTCTCCCCAGCCCGAACCGCTGTTGCCGGAGCAACCAGCAAAGCTAAAAACACCATGAACATGAAATGTCGCATTTTTCGACTCCTTTTTCTTACTTATTCGACATTACCGTTTTCGTCACAGTAGCATGCGTCTGACTGGAACTTGTACCAAAGCTCCATGAATTCTTCCAGCTTTTCTAAGTGTGCCAGGATGTTATCTCTGCCCTGCACCACTTCGTGTTCGTCGACCAACACGGGCGGCGGCCCACCGGCGTCCAGTTCATCGGGCAATTCTGAAGCCGATGCCAGAACAATGGTTTTGTGCGAAATGCACATGTCTTCCAGCACATCCTGGATGTTTGCACAAGCTTTGCAGTTACGGGTTCTGTAAAAAGTGATCATAGATGCTTCCCTTTCTCCGAGAATAATGCTCCCTGGCCGCACCGTTGAACCTTACGTTCCTTTGTAATCACATTACCTATAGATGAAGGTTCCATCAATAAGGGTGAGGACGAAAAACCAATCGGAAAAAGCGGATTTAATACCAACATCCGGATGCCTGTTTCGGATTGTGTTGCGTTCAAATCACGAGCTGAGATAAAGAGCTCTGGTTGACAGGCGGGAACGCATCCGGGAATTCCGGCGCCCCGAAGGGGCGCGGGTGGATAAACGTGCCGGGCCGAAGAACACCGTCCGTATTTCCTGCATCGGGAAACGGGACGGACATCACCCGCGCCCACTTTGGGGCGCAGATGTGGGCGTTTCCCCAATCCCACGGGTTCACACCCGTGGCTACCCACCTGGACCGCTTCGCGGTCCGGAGGCGGTGGGCCGGTAGGCCGGTGGATCGGTGTACCGGTGGATCGGTGGATCGGTGCATCGGTGTATCGGTGCAAGCGGTAGCGCGTCCGGGAATGCCGGCGCCCCGAAGGGGCGCGGGTCGGTAGCCCCCGGCGTGAGCCTGACTTTTACCCACGCGTTAGACCGTCATTATGGGCCGGCGCGTATCGCGTTTGTTGTCACCCCAGCCAGTTTGTTACCCTCAACCAGCCAGGCCAATTTTATCAATCCGCGCCAGATGCAGGTGGTTCCGGGTTCACCATCGCATTTTCGTCCGATCCAGCCGCCCAGTTTTCCTATCCAGCGGCTGGCCTGCTGTATATCGGGAGGTTCCTCAGGAGGCGCAGTGCCCGTGTACCAGGCGGCCAGCGTTTGCCACTCTTCTTGTTTTAGAAATTCTTCGCAGGACAGATGCGGTGTTTCACGTCCGGCCTTCGTCAAGCGATACACACGCCAGGCAACGACCATGTCAACGGCAAGGCAGGCTTTCAACCCATCGGTGTTGTCCAGACGCCGATCCTGAATGCGGCAGCCGGTTTTCAGCGTACGGTGATAAACTTCGATCCCCCAGCGCTTTGAATACCAGTTCATGCGCTCGCATGCTGCCTCAAAAGTGTCAGTCGGGACTGTGGTCAACAGCATCCAGTCGATCGGTCTTTTCACTTCCGACGGGTAATCGATTTCATGTGCATAGACAGCCCACACGGTTACAGCAGGCAGATCACTGTCTTGCGGCGGACTCAGCCGCACTTGAGAGAAATGCACCTGCAATGTGGCGGTGCGAGCGGGCTGGCCGCCTTTAGCCGGTATGTGCACCTGCTTTTTCCCCGCCGCCGGTTCGTCAGCCATCTTCTGCCACAGGTGCTGTTGTTCGGTTTTCCTGTTGCGCGTACGCTCGGCACGGACCAGTAGTTCAGGGCCTTCAGGATCATCACGGGCTTCGTGAAAAAGTTCATAAAGGTCGGCTTCCCGGTCACCGACACTGACAAGCATGGTGTGCGGACATAGAGCCTGCGCCCTGCCTACAGCGCGGAAACTGTTCAGCCATTTGGAGCTTTCTTTCTGTTCGATGGGCAGATCATGGCGTTGGTCCTTCTTCCGCTTAATCTGCGGGTCTCGTGCCCAACACTGCACATCCAGCAGGCCCAGCGGGGTACCTTCGGTGGTGAAAGCCATCGTATCGTGCATAAGTAAACCGCGCGCGCTGTCATTGTTATTGTTGATCGGACCCGCATCGGCCGGCGCGTGCGGTGAATAGTTCAACGTAGTGGTGTCCTGCGCGGCCAGTACCACTTCTTGCCGCTTGATACGCTCTATCGTGGATTCTACGTGGGCTCGTAAAAGTGTATCCATGGTTACCCTACTGTTGTCAAAAAATCGATAAGCTGCTTTAATTTTTGCTTTCGATCCGTCGCAGGCCTCCGGTATCAGTGAGCCCGGTTGGGCAAAAAAGTCCCGCGCCAAATCGGTTAAACGCTCAGCCAAACGCCGATCGAAAAAATGTACCGTACCAAATTCTTCTTCAGCCCAGTCTGAAGGTGTATCGGGCCGCGGTGTACTGCACAGCGGCAGGGAGGGCTCCCGACAGAGCTGCGCTTTCCACTGCCGGTGAATAGGACGGATATAGATATCTTTCTCACCGTCCGGCACTTTACCGTTGGCAAAAGAATTCGCGCGGGCCTGGGTGCGCCCCACATGATGCCAGTTGGCCGCGCGGTAACAACTACCGGTGAAACGGCTCGGATCTACATAACTCTCCACCAGAACCGGCGTATAACCATAGTGCGTAAGCCAATCATTAGCAAGCCGTTTCAGGCAGCGGCTCAGTACATAAGAGGCAAGGTTCGCAACGCGAACTGTGGGAAGGATCAAAAGGCGGCTGTTGTTTACCACCCGAGGCAGGTTGGCACGCCGGGCAGCCTCGCTCCAACCAATATACTTATCCCGGTCATTTGTTGCAAAAACCGCTCCGCTGAAAGCGACTGCACCAAGCCAGCCATACTCCGAACTACGGACAAGATAGCGCATCTGGCCACCGCATAAGGGGCCGCTGCCCAGATAATGGTAATGCTCCATGAAGCTTTTCCATGTTTTCGCAGCCTGCGTCCGCCGTTCACCTACCGGTTCAATAAAAACGGTACCTATATCTTCGAGATCGGCACAGACATCGGGCAGATCCGGAGGTTCTGCAATCCCGCTTCGCGGCGGGCTCTGCAGCCCGGACGGCGTTGACGCTTCGGGTAAGTGCACAAATCCATTGCGATGAAGTGTCAACAACGCTTTCCGACAACTGGCCTCGTTAAGCTTTCCGTTCGGACTACGCCAATCGAGCCATTCACATACGCGCCGGGATAATGCACGACGCGAAAGCTCTGGCTCCGCGTCGACTGCCGCTTGAATGGCGTCAATCGTCACTTGATTGAAATGTTGGCCGTTTAGTTGCATACTTCATAACATAAAGTATGCATTGACGGTGTCAAGTGTGTCTCAGTGTCAGCGCTTGCGCGAGGGGTTCAGCTCGAACCTCCCGGTTCCCGCGGGTTCTCATCCCGCCGGAGAAAGATACAGCTTTCTGTGATGTAACAGCATCAAGATGAGGTAAAAAATAAAAGAATGGCGGAGAGGGCGGGATTGACGCGCACTCTCGCGAGTGCGCTCGAACCTCGCGGTTCCCGCGGATTCTCATCCCGCCGGAGAAAGATACAGCTTTCTGTGATGTAAAAGCATCAAGATGAGGTAAAAAATAAAAGAATGGCGGAGAGGGCGGGATTCGAACCCGCGGTGCGGTGTGACCCGCACGACGGTTTAGCAAACCGCTCCTTTCGACCACTCAGGCACCTCTCCGCTGGGGTGATTTCAGTAGCTTTTGGCCCGTTCGCTATTCATACAATAACACCGTATTGCATTTTGTAAACTATCTCACGCCGACACCCCCAACCCCAAATGGAGGTTTCAACCTAAAATGCGCACTCCGCGCAAACTCCTCTATCCAGGACCGCCCTACGCCTTAACGGCCAGGTTCCTTTTTCATCTGCAAATTTTCCAGCGGTAAGTGGCTCACGCCTCACCAAAAGCAGACTCGACGCCGCCAACCGCACACAAGTCAAGACAAATGGCACCCCGGAGAGGACTCGAACCTCCGACCAATGGTTTAGGAAACCACTGCTCTATCCACTGAGCTACCGGGGTTTACCAAGCCACACTAATCAAAAAAGTTTTTCGCTTTCTCCACAAACTTCTTCAGTTTCGGGTACGAATCTTCCCCGCAAAGTTGGTCCAGCTCGCGAAGCTTTTCCTGTTGATCAGCATTCAATTTGGAGGGCACTTCAACAAAGACCTTAACACGCTGATCGCCACGGCCGTGTCCGCTGAGCGAGGGGATTCCCTTACCCCGCAACCGAAATATGGCCCCATTCTGAGTTCCGGGCGGGATCTTCAACTCTGCCGCCCCACTTACAGTCGGCACTTTTACTTTACCGCCCAGCGCAGCGGTGGGAAAGGCAATGGGTAACTCGCATATGACGTCGTTTCCTTCGCGCGCAAACAAATGGTGCTCACGCACGTGCAAAACGACATACAGATCCCCCTGAGGGCCGCCACGCCGGCCTGCTTCTCCTTCTCCGGTCACCCGTAATCGGGAACCTGTATCCACACCTGCCGGAATATGAATATGGATTTTTTTGCGTTGCTGAACACGGCCTTCACCTGCACAGGTTTTACAGGGGTTTTCGATCCGTTCACCGCTTCCACGGCAGTAGGGACATTCCTGCCGAATACTGAAAAAGCCCTGCGACATGGTCATCTGCCCCATTCCCCGACAGTTCTGACACTGACTGCGGGAGGTTCCCGGCTCGCAGCCATGCCCTTCGCATCGCTCACAAGTGGCCGGACGCGGGATCTCCACCTCTTTGTCCGCGCCGAAAACAGCATCCTCAAAGTCAATTTCCATATCGTAACGCAGATCCGCACCTGCCTGAGTGGAACTCCGTCGGCGGGAGCCGCCCCCGCCTGCACCGCCAAAGAATTCATCAAAAATACTCCCTCCGCCGAAAACTTCACTGAAGATATCGAAGGGATCCATACCACCTGCACCACCGCCTCGCTGCTGCTGTTGCTGCTGCTTAAAGGCGTCGTGGCCAAACCTGTCATACATGGTGCGTTTCTGTTCGTCCGCCAGCACTTCGTACGCTTCGGAGGCTTCTTTGAACTTTTCCTCGGCGTCCTTGTCACCCGGATTTTTATCCGGGTGGTACTTAAGAGCCATTTTTCGATACGCTTTTTTTATCTCCTGGGTATCGGCAGAACGATCAACGCCCAGGATTTCATAATAGTCTTTTGCCATACTTTTCATTTCACCTCATTCCCTTTTCATTGCTCACTGGTTCGACTATTCTTCGTTCCAGCTCGACCCGGAAGTCTCAGTTTCGTTCGCACTTTCCTCTGTCTTGGCACAGCCTTCTCCGGCCTCACTTTCGTTTTCATTCGATGCTGATGCTTCCTCGGAGGCGTCTTTCGCAACACTGCCGGCACTCACAATCACTTTAGCCGGGCGAATCAATCGGTCATCCAGCTGGTAGCCTTTCTGCCATTGTTTTAAGACGTGTCCTTCCGGCACTTCATCCGAAGATTCCTGGCCTACAGCCTCGTGCAGTTCCGGATCAAATGTTTTTCCTTCCGCATCAATTTCTTCCAGACCAAGGTTTTCGAAGGCTTTGCTGAACTCAGTATAGATCATATCCATACCCTGTTTCAGGGTCTGAAAGTCGGTATTATCGTCAGCATGGTCCATGGCCAGTCGGAAGTGATCATATACGGTCAGGAATTCGGAAACCGTTTTCAGTTTGGCATCCGACTGGGCTTCGCTTACCTGGCGCTGCACCCGTTTACGGTAATTTTCCTGTTCCGCTTTGGCTCTCATATAGCGCGCCTGCAGATCTTCGACCTGCGCCTTCAGCTTGGCTTTTTCGTCTTCTTCTCCTCCTGAGCCTTTTTCCTGCGCGTACTCTCCCTCTGGATTCTTCTCTTCGCTCCTCGAATCAACGCTGTCCGAACCAGCAGACGGGCTTGAGTTACTGCTTTCTTCCGCCGGTACTGCTGTATCTCCTGTTGTTTTCTCCTCCGAGTTCTGTTCCGCCGCGGTGGACGCTTGGCGCTCCACCTTTTCTGCATCTTCTTTCCTCTTGTTCTCTTTCCTCTTAGACATCATATGCCTCTTTTCCTATTATTTGATGTTTTACAGATTATTAAAGTCGCTACAATATCGGGCACCGACACTTTTCGCTCCGCGGCCAGGGAATATATCTCACACTTCCCCTTTATCACCCTTCATCCCATGGAAATACGAAACAGAACGCGGGCCGTTAACTTATCATCACAACACTGGTTACTTTGGTACGTGAGCTTTATTTTGCCAAAAGAACCGGTTCCTGCTTCCTGGGTCCACTTCTCAACATAGACTTTTCGCCCAGCTTGGGCGTCGGAGGCTGATCTTCAACAAGATTTATTATTTCACACACCTCACCCCAAACCGGGCCTCAGGCTAAGCTTCCGCCTGCCGATTCTTTTTTATTTCTCAGGATGCCCATCCTGGGTTGTTTTACTCACATATATCGTTGCAGGGGCATCCGATCCCTTGCTCAAGGACTGCAACTCCTGCCCCTGACTCAACCGCACGAGATCCCTCGCAACGTGCAGTGCTTCTCTCAACACCAGATCTATACCTTTCTCCGAATCATTCTGCCCTTCCCCTTCTCCGGCTCCTGAAATATCGTCCGATAAAGCGCTCCTTTGTCGCGTATACCGCTTAATCTCACTCGAAAGCTTCTCCTTTCTTTTCTGTTGGTCTTTGCGCTCTTCCAGGGAGAGCGAGATCGTATCATGCTTATGCTGCTGGCCCATCTTCCGGACCAACTTCATCCAGCTTTTATAGGCAGAACTTAATTCACGCCTCTGTCGAGACCGTTTTTTAAGTTTCTTCAGATAGGGCGCTACAGTGATTTTGCTTATCGCATCCGAATCCGCCTCAACCGGTTCAATTCTGTCCCATGCCAAGGCGTGAGGTAATGAACTTTCACCAAGTTCCATTTCCCGGCGATAGGAGGGGAACACGATATGCGGCGAAACGCCTTTACGCTGGGTGGAGCTTCCATTAATCCGATAAAACTTAGCCATCGTAAACTTAAGTGACCCGGGTCTGACATCCTCCTTAAACCCGGGCGCATGTTTAAACGCTTTCTTCAGATGATAGACGCTCTGAACAGTGCCTTTACCGTGCGTTTTTTCCGCCCCGAGGACCACGCCTCGTCCGTAATCCTTTATCGCGCCGCTGACGATTTCCGAAGCTGAGGCACTCAGTCTGTTCGTCATTACCACCAACGGCTGGTCAAAGAATACATCACTGTTTTTATCCTTCAACACCCTCTTTTTACCGTTAGCGTACTTAACCTGTACAACCGGCCCATCGGGTATAAAAAGTCCAGCAACCCCGATCGCTTCTTCCAGGCTGCCGCCACCATTCGATCTGATATCCAATACAACGCCGTCGATCTGTCTTTCGTTTGTATACTTTTTCAAGATCCGCTTCACGTCGCGGGTAGAACTTTTAAAATCCTTTTCCCCCTCCTTGCGGGCCTTAAAATCCCGATAGAAGGCCGGCAACCGTATAACCAGTATCTGAGACGACGACGTTCCGTCCTTTTTCACCGTCTTCTGGGCGCTTCGGTTCGCCGGGGCGGACGTATCGATGAACAATCGATTGCTTTTCGGAACCTGCAACAACTCTGCTTTTGCCGCTCTTTGTTTCAGTTTGACCTCATCCCTGGTCAAACCGATCACAACCGGGACACTTCCCATACCCTTCTCTGCCTGCACCACCGTCAGATACACCTTGGTGCCTTTTTTTCCGCGGATCATGTCCACAACTTTCCGCAAGGGCATATCCACGACATCCACGGTCTCTTTCTCTTTCTCAGCCACTCCGATAATACGGTCCCCGGGATTAAGCCTTCCATCTTCAGCCGCTGGTCCTCCGGGAATAATATCGACCACTTTGACATAACCATTTTCTGTGGTAAGCTCAGCGCCGATCCCCTGCAAAGACAGATTCATCTGAATATTGAACTCTTCCTCTGTCTCAGGCGCCATATAGGCGGAGTGGGGGCCATAGATGTGTGTTAAAGAAGTTAGAAAAATCTCCAAAACTTCAAGTGAAGTCCGACTTCTCACCCGTCGCAGATACCTTTCATAAGACTCCCGCACCCGTTCTTCGGGTGTCTTTTCGGAAAATATATCTCTACTTATTTTTATTTCTCCCTCACGCACTTCTCCCGAATCCTCTTCTTCGGTTTTATCTGAAAGCGATTTCTCCGTCTTTTTTTTCGTGTTTTTCTCCTTAGCTTCGCCAACGTCTATTCGCCGGTCTTCTCCGGTTTCAGCCCCCGCGCTGTCCTGTCCTTCGGAAGAATCTTTTCTGTCGGTTTTTTTACTCGTACCGCCGGACGCCTTTTCGGCCGTATGCCCGCTTTGCATCAATTTGTATCGAAGTAATTCATTTTTTAGGCGCTTGTCCCAAAGCTTATTCAATTCCTTCCTGGTATCCACCCATGCTGCGTTTTTCCGATCGACTTCTAAGCGCGCTTCCGACTGAAATTCAAAAGGCTCCTGCAAACGCTTTTTAACATAAGCAACCCTTTCCCTAACCCTTTTCAGAAAACGTTCGTACACGTCGTAAACAAAATCCACTTTTCCTTCTTTCACTAAATCATCCAGAACAGATTTATAACTTGAAAACTCCTCAATGTCTCGCCGGAGGAAATAATAGCGACTGGAATCCAATTGATCAAAGTACTCGTTGAACGCTTCGCGCCCCACTTCGTCGCCGAGGTCTTTTCGACTGATATGCAGATTCGAAATCCTTAAAGCCACCATTCGGGCAACCGCCTGCTCAAGCTTCCCCGGCTGAGGAGCCTCGCCTGCCCCTTCCGCATGCACTTCATCAAGGCTAAGCGCCACCATACTGCCCGCAAGCACGAACATCAACAAGTGCTTATGAAGTCCGCATAACTGGAATATCGCACCCATAATTTCTGTAAACCTCCAACCTCACGTACCCTGAGGAATCATGATGGCATCCCTCTCAGGTACGCTTCTGTTTCTTCTTCAGATAAAAAAATATCCACTTCTTTTTAACTTTGGCCCAATGTCCAGGAACCGCGTTTGTTAAAACGGTACCTGTCCCCGTCACCTCCTCATCCACTTTGACTGTAAGTACCGGCCATAAGTTCCTTTTCGCTCTTCCACGGCTATGGCAACCACGATTATCCACTGCTACGCATTCGATTCCCTGAACGCACATATCGGGTACAAACGGTGCCTACCCCTCGCCCGTAACCTGAATAAGAGATTCCACCTGATAATCGCCCAGTTTTTTCCGTCCTTCAAGAAATGAGAGCTCGATGAGGAAAGAGAAACCTACAACTCTCCCTCCCGCTTTCTCCACCAAATCAGCCGTGGCTTTGGCCGACCCGCCCGTGGCAAGTAAGTCGTCCACGATTAACACATTATCCCCCTGTTTTATTGCGTCCTTGTGCATCTCTAACGTATCTTCACCATACTCAAGCGAATACGTCTGGGTCACCTTTTCACAGGGCAATTTGCCGGGCTTGCGCACCGGGACCAATCCTGCATTCAACACTGACACCATAGCGCCACCGAATATGAAGCCCCGGGATTCAACCCCCACGATACTCCGGATGTTCTTATCCTTCCACTGATCTGCCATTAATCGCACAGCCTTCTGGAACAATTCCGGATTCTGGAGCAGCGGCGTTATATCCTTGAACACGATTCCGGGTTTGGGAAAATCAGGAACATCCCGAATAGCAGATTCAATGTCTTGCATTTTTAAACTTCCTTTTCCGTTACTTTGTTTCTTTTACTTCCAGGCAAAACCGCATCCGAACAAAGATGCTCTTTTCCCGGGGGCGCGGTCGTTTTTCCGGGGGGTACCCCCCCAGGACAACCAGCGCTCCATCGAGCCGTCTCCGTCACTCGCGAGGGCGCCTGCCGGCGGGCAGAAGACGGATATTCCTCACCTTGCTGCCGGTCTGGTTTCGCAAATTCTGTTCCATCGTCGTCTTGTATTCCCGATCGAGGATGTACATCCAGGCAGGATTTACCACTTCCACTTCCACGGTATCTGCCTTTACCGAAGAGGGCCTAGTTACCCTGCTTACGTCCTGACCAACGATATCGGCCCAGGACTGCTGAATCTCTTCAAGCACAACAGCCTTCTGCATGCCGAAACGGGAAAATGTCTCTTTCAGAACATCTCCGATTTCATCAAAGCTGGATCGTTGTGCCACGATTTCCTCCGCCCCCCGATGAGTTCCATACCAGTCGAACATAGCCTGTTCACGGCGGCGCTCTCTACGACTGGGCCGTCGCCGGCCATGAGTCTTCTGACGATAGTCTTCACGGCTCATCCAGCCATTTTCGTGTCCGGCGGAAGGCGCTCGGTCACGATTATTTGTCTGTGGTCTTTCCTTCTTCAATGCTCTTATTGCTCCTTAGCGATATACGACAAGTAAGCTGAAGCAGGAATCTCAGCAAAGTAGCACAAAGTATTATGGTACTCTATCATTTTTCCTTGTACAATAGCATGAATATACCCAAGGGAATGGAAAATGTCGAATTGTGATATTGAGCAGAATCTCAAAAACCTTTTGCAGGACATTACAGATACTGCGCAGGCCGCCCGCCGCAACCCCGATGACGTGCAGTTGATTGCGGTGAGTAAAACCGTGTCGACCGCAACAATCCAGAGCGCCTGGAAAGCAGGTCAGACGGTTTTCGGAGAAAATCGGGCTCAGGAACTACTTCAAAAAGCCCCGGAGCTTCCCGCCGAATGCAGGTGGCACTTTATCGGCCACCTGCAGACAAACAAAGTCAATGATATCCTGCCGTACGCCGAATGGATTCACTCCGTAGATCGCCCCCGTCTGCTCCGGTATATAGATCGGGCTGCCCAGCAACACGAGGTCAGACCAAAGGTCCTATTACAAGTGAACATGTCAGGCGAAGAAACAAAATTCGGCGTTGCTCCCGAGCATGCAGAATCCTTACTCCAGAACGCTTTAGAAAAAGAACATCTGGAATGCAAGGGGCTCATGACCATGGCACCACTGCACGCAGACACTGCCACCATCCACGCCATTTTCAGAGAGACCCGGGAACTTCGCGACAAACTGGCCCAGAAGTACAACATTCCGCTGCCACACCTCTCAATGGGGATGTCCGCGGATTATCGCATCGCCATCCGGGAAGGTGCTACCATGGTCCGCATCGGCAGCGCTGTCTTCGGAGAACGGCATTACCAATAAAAGCAAAAGCCGCGGAACAACTTCTACTCCAGGTGTGTCGTTACTAATAAACATACTGTTTTAATCACAACCTTACAAGACAAGGCGCGCCGATAATGCAACGAACACGAATGCAGAGCACTATTCATCGCAATCTTCTCTTCCATCTTTTGCTTCTGTTCTTTTTCTCAACCGTGTTACCACTGTTCCCCCTCCATGCTCAGCCTCTCCGGCAGAACATGGATGAGTTGAGCACGTTCGAAAGTGATCATTACAGGATTCATACAACGGTCCCCCGGGAGGAGGCCCGCTTCTATGCCCGCCACATGGATACGGTATTTGAAGAGTATACAGAACGCTTCCAGGCATTAACTGGACAAGAGAAAATTCATGAAAATATGGATCTGTATCTTTTCCGGACACAAGACGAATACAGTCGGTATATGGAAAAGTTCGGTATCAAAGCAGCATTAACGGGCGGCATGTACTTTCAGCAAGGAAATTATAAGGGTCTGGCGACATTCACTCGCCGTAAAATCCGAAGTATTTCTGAGACATTCAGCACGCTGCAGCATGAAGGTTTCCATCAGTTTGCAGCAGCGTACATAGGGATTGACCTGCCGATCTGGGCCAACGAAGGCATCGCTCAGTACTTTGAGGACGGCATCGTCATAGAGGGAGAGCGTATGCGCCTCGGCATTTTAAACAAACGCCGGATTCGCCGCGTAAAACAGGCATT
Organism: uncultured Lentisphaerota bacterium; assembly: GCA_913055945.1. Lineage (GTDB taxonomy): Bacteria > Verrucomicrobiota > Lentisphaeria > Oligosphaerales > CAJXKU01 > CAJXKU01. The sequence continues at coordinate 17,031 of CAJXKU010000006.1, forward strand.
ACAGGAGGGAACAATCCTGCCCTTCTCTAATCTCCTCAATATGAGCCCGCAAAGATGGCAGCGAGAGATTATGACGGACCGGAGCAAGGCACAAGTAGCTTACGCGCAATCCTGGGCAATGGTCTATTTCCTTATCAACGCTGAGCAGCGTTACCGCAAGGCCTTCGTTAAATATCTGCAACTGATCCGGGATGGAAGCAGTTCACGGGACGCGTTTGAAGAGACATTCAAGACAGATAATCCCAAAGCATTCCGAAAAGCTTGGGAAAAATACGCACGAAAGATGAGCCCCGGCCCTGTAGCCGTAACCGAAGCTCGCCTCAATTTCCTCGGCCGGGCCTTGCACTTTTTCAACAAGGAAGGAAAAGAGATCCCTGACGATGTTGATGAACTGCGACGCATTCTGCAACGGGCACGCTTCAGGGCAACCTTTGTAACAAATAAAATCCGGACCACTTACAATGCCCAGAACGATAAAAACTTTGAATATCCCATGCCGGATGGGGACTCCCGTCAATTCGAAATGCTTGCACCGGAAAAAGAAAAACTTCCTCCACGTATCACCGCAAAAGATCTTTCCCCGCGCCCCACATTGGCGTGGTATGAGAACGCGAACGGTAAAATTATGTACGACATCATCTGGGAAGAATAGGCAATCCTCGAGACTGAAGCTTACCGCGGAAGAAGGAAAAATTATGCGTATTACTGTTTTTTGTGCCTCAAGCCGAAAAGTACACAACAGTTACTACCAAGCTGTCGAGAGTGTTGCAGAAAGACTCGTTACGTCCGGCGCAGAAGTCGTATACGGTGGCGGCGGGGATGGCCTTATGGGGCATCTTGCCGATACGGTAATTGCCGCCGATGGGCGGATTGAGGGAGTCATTCCGCAGTTCATGAAGGATGTGGAATGGCAACATGAAGGATTGCACAGTATTCGTATTGTCGACGACATGCGGGAACGCAAACGCCTCTTGCTCGAAGGAAGTGATGCTGTAGTTGCGCTGCCCGGCGGGTGCGGCACGCTGGAGGAACTGCTTGAAGCAATGACGCTGAAACGGCTTGGACAGTATCTGAAGCCGATCGTGGTTGTCAACGTCAACGGATTCTACGACGGACTGATCCAACAGATTGGTCGAAGCATTGCGGATCAGTTTATGGACAACCGGCATGCAGACTTATGGCGCCTCGTCGATGATCCGACTCTCGTCGTAGAGGCTATCGAGGACTCCCCCGCCTGGGGAGAAGACGCGATCGAATTTGCGGCCGTGAAGTGAAACATTCGCGCAGGCCCGAAACAAACCGCCGTCTCCACCTTTGGTTGCCCAAATTATGTTCGCGTTTCCGACCATATTGGACAGGAAATACTCATCAGCCTAACTTACGCCATCAGAGCAGGAAACCAAACAGTTAACGTTTCTCCCAATGCGTGAGACGTTCTAATAACGATACCACGTTAGAAGACATGAATTATATGTTACGCTGTTTTTTCTGTGGCGTATTTTAGGATCATATGTGTATAAACAAACCTTCGGACCGGTATGGACATTCGTTTTCACGGAACTGAATCTCAAGGCGTGCGGGGACTGAGCTGTGAAGTACGGCTGGAAAACCGCTGCGTACTTATTGACCCGGGCGTGGCGCTTGGTTTCCGCAGAGCCGGCGCTCCGCCTCACCCCGTGGAGGTGGCAGCCGCTGAAGGAACCAAGAAGCGCCTCATGGATGCATTACAGGAAAGCACTGACGTAGTTATCAGCCACTTTCACGGTGATCATATGCCACTTGTTCAGACGGATCCCTACCAGTTCAGCGCAGTACAGGCAATGCCTTTGTTGGCTCAAACAAATCTGTGGGTAAAGTCCACAGAAGGAGAGTCGCGCAACTCGCGGCGTCGAGCCCGAGAATTAACGTCGTTGCTGGGGCATACGCTCCCCATTGCCGACGGAAGAGACGCGGGTTGGCTTGCCTTTTCACACGCTGTGCCGCACGGAGAACAACGGGCAAAAACGACACATGTGATCATGACCAAAATCCAGGAAGCTGGAAGCATCTTTGTACACGCCTCCGATATCCAGTTGCTTGATGACCAGGCTGTGGAGCAGATCCTGACGTTTGAGCCGGAAACTGTACTGGTGAGTGGCCCGCCCCTTTATATGGGGATAACGTCAGAACAACTCGATCAAGCATACGAACGGGCGGTATATTTAGCGCAACGTGTAGGAACTTTGATTATAGACCACCATATTCTCCGGGACTGGGGAGGCATAGAATGGTTTGAACGACTCCAGCGGACGGCTGGAGAAAACGATGTCATGTGCACAGCTGACTACATGAACAGACCGAGACGATTCCTGGAAGCCCAACGCCGTGAGCTTTACAAACAGTACCCTGTGTCAAATACGTGGCACACGGCGTACGCACAGGGGGAAGAAACAACCGCAGACTATCGGGGACTGGAATAATCGTGGAGATTTTACAGCTTATAGGCGAGATCTTTGGCTACGCGGCATTTTATCTGGCCATACTCGCGGGGGTATGCCTGATTCCGCTGGGGCTACCCGGACAGTTCCTTATCGTCATCGCCTGCCTTATATTTATACTGGTCGCAGGCAGTCAGACGCTGACATGGTGGATGTTCGGTATCATCCTATTCCTGGCGGTCTTCGCCGAAGTCCTTGAAGCTCTGGCGGGCGGCCTGGGCGCAGGGAAAGCGAAAGGCAGCAAGTGGAGTTTCTTCGGCGCCCTCGCAGGAGGTCTCGCAGGAGCGATACTCGGATCACTGGTCTTCCCCATCATAGGTTCCGTCCTGGGCGTACTGGCAGGAACATTTCTGGGCGCCTACGCCGTGGAGTATTGGCGGACAAAAGCCACACACGGCTCGATTGAAGTAGCGAAAGGTGCACTGGCAGGACGAATACTGGGCACTGTAATAAAGGTGGTTATAGCACTGGCGATGATTGTGTTGATTACGTTTTCCCTGCTGGTTGGCACTTCATGAAGAACGCACGGATGTTATGCTATATGTCCCGGGATATAGTAACGGCTGAAGAATACCGCAAACATGCTGATCAACGCAAAGGCGTTTTGATATTCGATCAATGAGGGAAGAAAATGGCAAACACAGTACTTACAGGTTTACAGTGGGGAGACGAAGGCAAGGGAAAAATCATTGATGTGATCACGGAAACGGCTGATGTGGTTGTTCGCTTTCAGGGCGGGTGTAACGCGGGCCACACGGTGGAAGTCGGCGCAGATAAATTCATCCTGCACCTCATACCTTCCGGAATCATACGGCCTGACGTAGAGTGCATCATCGGCAACGGGGTAGTCGTTGACCCCGTGGCGCTCGCGGGAGAAATTCAGGAACTGGAAGAGAGGGGGTACCCTGTCTCCAGGAGGTTGTCGATCAGCAGTCGGTGCCACCTTGTCTTTCCGTATCACCACCAGATGGACGGGCTGTCTGAAACGCGCCTAGGCTCCAACAAGATCGGCACCACGAAAAGAGGAATCGGGCCGGCGTACGCTGACAAGGCTCGTCGCCAGGGGATACGCGCGGAACTTCTACGGGATAAAGACGAATTTGAAAAACGTTTCAGAGCATGTGCGGAGGAATACAACCGCCTGTTCAGCCAGGCAGGAATGGAGCCTGTCGATGTTGAAAAAGCGTGGCGGGAGCTTGCTGATGTCGTCCCGATTCTGGCTCCGCTGGTCAGAGACACGGCTTTGCAGGTTAACCAGAGTATAGCACGAGGCGATACGGTTATTTTTGAAGGAGCACAAGGCACATGGCTTGACGTGGACTACGGTACGTATCCATATGTGACAAGCAGCAACACGATATCCGGAAGTGCATGTGTCGGTGCCGGCGTACCCCCTTCGAACGTAGGCAACGTGATGGGGATTGCAAAAGCTTACACCACAAGAGTGGGAAGCGGTCCGTTTCCCACCGAACTTACGGGAGAGACCGGCAATCTTCTTCGTGATCAGGGCCAGGAATACGGCGCCACAACCGGACGTCCGCGAAGGTGCGGCTGGTTTGACGCAGTGGCGACCAAATATGCTGTAATGCTGAATGGTGCGGATGGATTAGCGGTGACGAAGCTCGACGTTCTGGATCATATAGATCCTATCCGCGTGTGCATCGGCTACAGAATCAACGGGGAAAACGTGGAAGAACTTCCGGCCGACAGCCGGGAGATAGAAACATGTGAACCGATTTACGAAGAATTACCCGGGTGGAATTGCTCCACTGGCGGCGTCCGGTGCTGGGCGGATTTACCGGATAAGGCCAAAGCGTATCTGGAACGGATAGCCACCCTGGTAGATGCACCCGTATCGATCGTATCTGTCGGAGCAGACCGCGCACAGACATTTTTTGTCAGCGGCTGAAAATCTGTAACTCGAGATGTTTTCGAATGGAAAAATCGTCCAAAGACCCTGAGAATATCAGCGCGGACCGAGACACGACCCCCCGACATGTGGGTATTATCATGGATGGTAACGGTCGGTGGGCGGCTGAGCGGGATCTGCCGCGGATAGAAGGCCATCGAGCCGGGGCAGAAGCAACGCGACAAGCTGTCGAAGCCTGCCGGGAAACGGGGGTTACACATCTGACGCTCTACGCATTCAGTACGGAAAACTGGCGCAGACCACCTGATGAAATTAAACAGCTGATGTCGTTATTGCGCCAATTCCTCGAAGAACGGGTCCCGGATTTACAGGAGCAGGGGGTCAATCTGAGAGCCATCGGCCGCACTGATAAATTGCCGAAGCCGGCTCAGAACGCATTGAATAAAGCGATACAGGCAACGCAGGGGAATGCCCGGGGAACACTTACGCTGGCGCTGAATTACGGAGGCCGGGAGGAAATCCTCCACGCAGCCCGCCAACTGGCACTGGACGCTCAGGAAGGAGTCGTCACCCCGGAAAAGATCGATGAGTCTGTATTTGCTGAGTACCTCTATACTGCTGACCTCCCTGACCCGGACCTGATCATCCGAACCAGCGGGGAACAGAGATTAAGCAATTTCTTAACATGGCAATCAGCGTATGCAGAGCTGTGGTTCACTTCTACCTATTGGCCAGACTTTTCCAAGGAGGAATTCAGAAAAGCTGTCAACGCCTACAGCAAACGGGACCGGCGCTTCGGGAGGTAAAGAATGTTTCGCAAAAGAGTAATCAGCAGTCTCTGTCTTACCGCATTATTGCTTCTCGCCTTTTTTTCTCCCGGCCTTTCCGGCGGTGTATGCATAACACTTATCTTTGCCGCTCTCGTATCTCTAGGTACATGGGAATTTTTCCAGCTCGCTGACCGCATGGGTGTGCCGGGATACCCTCGGGCAATGTCTTTATTGGGGGGAGGCCTGATGATACTCATCGGCGGATACGGGATCTGCGGAAACAGCGCCTGGATGCCCGTGGTGGATGGCATCTGCGTAGTCGCAATTCTGACCATAGCTTTTATCTGGATAAGTCGAAGCCCTGAACACATGCCCCAAATTTTTAACCGGGTTTTTGTCTCCTTGTTCGGTTTTTTCTATGTGGCGTGGTGTCTGAGCTTTGTACTGCGCTTATACTTTATTGACGGCATGGACTTTACAGGCCGTTACCTGGCGCTTTTCCTCGTTGCCGTAACCAAAGTCGGCGATATGGGGGCCTATACCGCCGGTGTACTCACCGCCCGGCGACCAAATGGAAATCACAAACTCGCACAAAGGATCAGTCCGAACAAAAGTTGGGAAGGGGTAGCTGGCGGAGTGGCAGCTTCCATCCTGGTCGCCTTGTTTTTCACATGGGCAGGAAAAGGTGTTATGGTGGTGAACGATGTCACCGTCATCAATTACCGAATGGCCGTAGTTTTCGGTTTCTTCGCGGCTGTCTTCGGGCTGGTAGGCGATTTAGGAGCTTCAGCGCTGAAGCGGGCTGCAGGGGCAAAGAATTCAGGCCGGATTCCAGGAATCGGGGGAGGACTTGATTTAGGAGACAGTCTGATCCTGGTGGCGCCTGTATTCTACCTTTACGTAAGTATTGTCGTATTCTAGACGCCGCCCCGGCGGGATGGAACAACGACACAATTCAAACGTACAGAAGTGAATTGAGGACTGAACGTCTATGAACAGAGAAATCGAATGGTTTTGCTATCACACGGTGCAGGAAGGTCTGTTGACGGCGGAAGAGTGTCGCGCCGTGGCGGAAGCCATCGAAGAAAGCGATGTAGACAGAGACTTAGCCACATTTGCACAGACAGCAGTCGACAACGAACTATGCACCAATGTCGAACGGCTGGAAGAATTGATGGAGCATGCACAGGAAGCCGCCGCGAGCATGCAGTTTCCACCCAAATGTTTTGCCACCGGGGACCAGCCTGAAGAAACGGACAAAGCCCAATCTCAAGACGGAAACGACGTTTCCGTCCAGGGCGAAGACAACGTAGGGCAAACAACTGAAGCTGCGACAGCCGCCGCTCAACAGCCGGAAGCTGAGCCCGAAGGTCGCGGAGAAACAGAAGCAGGTACCGGAAAACGACTGGAGGAACTGCGCGAATGGCCGGATTTAGCCAAGGCAACCGATATGGAATACCCGGAGGCCAGAGAGCTGATGAACGAAGTCCTGGCACAAGCACGGAAGGCCGGCTGCAGTGACCTCCATATCTCCGCTGGTGCTCAGCCCTTCGTACGATACAAAACACAAGTACACCGACTTGATGACCAGCAAGTTATCTGCAGTGCAGCGGCGGAACGACTGAATTTATCAATCACAACCGACGCGCAGCGTGCGACGTTTGAACAGTCCGGAGACATGGATATCTGCTATGCTACTGAGGAAGGTGAGCGCTATCGGACGAATCTGCACCGTCAACGCCTAGGGGTATCCGGTGCGTACCGAATCATTGATAACGAAATCCCCACATTGGCAGAACTGGGATTTCCCCGCACCGACATCCTGGAGAAATTGACGACATATCATCAGGGCCTTATCCTTCTGACCGGACCGGCAGGTTGTGGAAAATCCACCACTATGAACTCCTTTGTGCAGATGATCAATCACGCCCGATATGAACATATTGTCTCCGTCGAAGACCCTGTGGAATTCATCCACCAACCGCAGAAATGTAACGTTACCCAACGGGAAGTCGGCAACCACACTCAGGATTTCTCCCGTGCACTCAGAGCATCCCTGCGGGAAGATCCGGATATTATTGTTATCGGCGAACTACGTGACTTGGAAACAATTGAGATGGCTATCCGAGCGTCCGAAACAGGTCATTTGGTCCTGGGGACACTGCACACCTTGGACGCGGCCAGCACGGTAGATCGGATTCTGGACGTTTTCCCGCCCGAACAGCAGGGCCAGATCAGGTCTATGGTCTCAGAAAACCTGAAAGGCGTCATCTGTCAGGAGCTGATCTTCAGCGAGAGTCATGATGAGGTGTACCTGGCCAGCGAAATCATGCTGGGCACGTTGGCGATTGCCAACATCATCCGAGAAGGCGATACCTTCAAACTACCCTCCACAATTCAGACAAGCTACAACGCCGGCATGAGGACAATGGAACAGTCTGTATACGACCTGTATATGGAAAACAAATTATCGTACGAGGAGGCCATGAACCGAATCGAAGCCGAAGATCTTGTTCGCAAAATGCAGACGAATGAAGCGAAGCGAGCGGCACAATCAGCTTCAAAAGAAGGAAAGAAAAAACGCCGCTTCTTTAAATAAAGATTATGCTTTGACCTTCACAGGAGGAACTTATGGCCAGAATTGATGATTTTCTAAAGCAGATGATTGAAACTGAAGGTTCCGACCTGCATTTATGTGTAGGAATGCCTCCAAAAATACGCGTACACGGTGAACTGCAGGAACTGGATGAACCCGCGATTGACCAAGACAGTATGGCAGAAATCATGGAGGAAATCTGTCCTGACCATAAGTGGCAGGATTATCTTGAAACGGGTGACGCTGATTTTGCTTACGAGATGCAGGATGTGGCACGATTCCGGTGTAACTATTTCTACAATCACTTCGGCAAAGGAGCGGTCCTGCGGGTTATCCCCTCTGACATAAAAACCATCGACGATTTGGCTTTGCCGGAAGTCCTGAAAACCGTCTGCGAATATCAGAAAGGACTGGTGCTGGTAACCGGCCCCACCGGCAGCGGGAAATCCACTACGCTGGCGGCGATGATTGATTATATCAACGCCCATTACAGCAAACACGTCATCACCATTGAAGATCCCATCGAGTTTGTCCACACGAATAAGAATTCCGTGATCGTGCAACGTGAAGTAGGTTCGGACACAAACTCCTTCCAATCAGCTTTGAAAGGTTCCATGCGCGCAGATCCGGATACGATTCTGGTGGGAGAACTCCGTGATCTTGAGACGATGAGTCTGGCCTTGACTTGCGCCACTATGGGCATGCTTGTTTTCGGTACGCTGCACACAAATAATGCGCCGAAGACCATCGATCGGATTATCGACACGTTCCCTGCGGATCGGCAGGGTCAGGCAAGAGCGATGCTGGCACAGTCATTGGCTTCTGTGGTATCTCAGCTGCTCTGCCGTAAAGCCTCGGGCAAAGGAAGAATTGCAACGCACGAAATCCTGCTCTCGCATGAAGCATTGCCTGCCACGATACGTGAAGGACGCATATCGAACATACGCAGCATTATTGAAGGCGCAGGAAACATGGGCATGAAAACAATGGACAGCGACCTCATGACATTGATGAACGAAGAGAAAATCACAGCCGTAGAAGCCTATATGAAAGCCTCAAACAAGGAAGATTTCGAGCAGTATATCGATAAATCCCAACTTGAACAAATGATCGCGGCCTGAGGCACTGCGTCCAGCAAACTGCGTTTAGCGGGTCAAACTGCGTTTAGCGGGTCAAACTGCGTTTAGCGTGCCAAGCTGCGTTTAGCGTGTCAGACTACGTTTAGCCTGTTGTCAACATCCAGGATGTATTTGTCACGCTGGACGCAGTCCCTGCATTGAGCCACCGCTTCGGGAAGCCGCAGCGCAAGAAGCAGAAACAGATTATACTCAATTTCAACAAATACCCCCCTTGTTGAGCGGTCCGAACGCTCACCTCATCGCGGCTTTAAACTACAACATGCTGTTTTCTGCAACGGCACAAATACAAAGCGAAGAGACACCCGAAAAACAGGAGAGTCTAAAGGAATACGGTACCGCCGGCTATGGATAAACATGTTTTCGTCGACGATCGGGAGGACGCTGCGGAACTGTGCAGTTGCCTCGAGACAGAGCATGGACTGATTCCCTACGAAAAGCGCTTGCACCTGGGTGATTATTTTATCCCGCCCGATACGCTCATCGAACGGAAAACAATCACGGATTTCTGCCGCTCACTTGCCTCCGGGCGATTATTCAGACAAACCTATGCACTCATGAATTACACGGACAATCCGATTCTGCTTATCGAAGGCTCTTCATTTCACCCCAATGAAACCGGCATAGCCTTAGAGGCCGTGAAAGGAACACTCATTACGTTGGCGCAAACTTTCCGACTCCCTGTGTTACGAACGCGAGATCAGAAAGATTCTGCATGGTATTTAAACAGACTATTGCTGCAGCGCCGCCGCATCGGCGAAAACCGCGGGACATTGCAAGGGTATTGTCCCAAGAAACTCGACATCCGGAAGCGTTACGTCCTGGAGAGTCTTCCGGGCGTAGGTGCTAAGCTTGCCACAGCTTTGCTGGAATATTTCGGTACCGTGGAGAATGTCGCTCAGGCAACGAAAGAGCAGTTGTCAGACGTACCGGGAGTCGGTCCGAACAAGGCTGAAGACATTGACAGAGTACTGCGCGAAGATCCGCCTGTCTATCGAACAACCAATTCATAAAAACAGAGAATCATAAACACGGACTTCAGCACACCTTGCCCGCTGCTGGCTCCATCCTCGCACTAATTCGGTGCGGGTCTGAAAAACAATTGCATTGAGCAAACTGCGGATCACAGGTAAACAATTTGCTGAACGCAGTTCTCTTATACGAGGCACTGCGTCCAGCGGGACGAAAACATCCTCGATGGTAACGACATGCTAAACGCAGGGACTGCGTCCAGCGGGACAAGTACATCCTGGATGTTGACGAGAGGCTAAACGCAGTTTGCTTAATCAGTACACTGATGCGAAGCATCTCTCGGCGGGTCGACGGCCTGTGTGCCCACCGCAGCAGTGCGAAGGTGGAACTCCGCTTTGGTAGGCCGAAGTCTGGTTCGGTCCCCATATGCCAGAAAATATCGCCGGGCCGGGCCGCGGCTTACCACTCGTCCGCATCCCCCTCGAAGAAAGCGTCCACCACTTCGTTACAAACGTTTGACTCGAATCCGCGCCGGGCCAGAAAGCGATAAAGCTGAGCGCGTTGCTTCTGAACATCTCTGTTCTGTCGCCTGATGCTTCGGTATTTCGCTTCTGCCGCTTTACAAGCCGCGTTATACCGGCCCTCTTCCTCCCCTTCTCCGCCGAAAACCTCCTCCAATGCCTCGCGCACGTACTCCGCGGGCACACCACGCTTGCGAAGTTCCCTGTCGATCTTCAAGGGGCCGTATGGCTTTGACTGCCGAACGCTCTGCCGTGTATAGTCCTTTGCATACTGCTGATCATCAAGCAGCCCTGTCCGCGTGAACTCCTGAACTGCCGTTTCTACCACATTCCTCCCGAATCCCCGCCGCTCCAACTTTCCGGCGAGTTCCTCGCACGCATAAGGTCTCTGATTCAGCAGTGTCAACGCCTTTTCTTTACACGCATTAAGTTGCTCTGAACGACTGTGATCAGTCATGACCTCACCTGGTGCTGTGTCCCTGTAAAGAAAAAGCTGACACGCGGCGAAACCGCGCGTCAGCTTTTATGTCGTGCCTCACCAGGTTGTACGCTTAAGCATACACCTGCTCAACCGTCAACCAACTAGTTCCATGTACTGTTACTCTGCGGGTTTGTACCAGTGTTCCAGTTGGCATCATCATACCAGCTTTTGCCCTTGAAACCTTCAACGTGTCCATCACCGAACAGGACGTTGCCGAAGTCGCTCGGATGGTTCCAGTCGTTATTGGTGGTTTTCTTGTCACTTGCCAAGCCGGTACTTGTACCGACCTCGCTCAGACTGCCGGCGTTATCGTGGTTCGCATCAGGTGCCCAGTAATATTCCACCTGATCATTGGCGGCCTGGCTCGGACACTTCAGCATGTCGTTGGAAAGGTCCATTTTCTCTGTCAACCATCTCAGACCATCATTTTGACTATTGCTGCTTGTGGAGGCCTTATGGGGGAACGGGGACTGGGTTGTCCCTCCGTACGTGTCCGCATACATCCTCGCCGTCGTTCCGATCTGCTTCAGGTTGTTCGCACAGTTGATCCGCCGCGCTTTCTCCCGGGCCTTACTCAGCGCCGGAAGGAGCATTCCCGCCAAGATCGCAATAATCGCGATCACTACGAGAAGCTCAATCAGGGTAAACTTCCTTTTCTCTTTCCTCATTTCCTTTTCCTCCTTGTTTGCCAGGTTGGTTTGGTCCCTCCCCTACGCTTCTCAGGGAGGACATTTCCTGAAAGCCTCCTACGCCGCTCAGAGGCTTTGCCGACTTTCATTACCTATTATACCGACTTTTTGCCATTACGCCAAGGGGTTAAACATAATTTTTTATTCATCCCCTGACGTCTTCTCGGCCAATCCAAACGCCTGGTGCAACGTGCGGACGGCTTTACTCGCGTCGTCCAGCGGCACCACACAGCTGATTTTGATCTCGCTGGTCGCAATCATCTTAATATTGACATCCGCATCCGCCAAAGCCTGAAACGCTGTCGCAGCAATCCCGCTGTGAGTGCGCATCCCCACGCCTACAACAGAAACTTTGGCAATACTTTTGTCAGAGGTAATCTCATCAGTATTCAGCTCGGTCCGTATTTTCTCAGCCAAGTCCGTCTCAAATCGGGGCAGATCCGCCTCGGGCACAGTACAACTGATATCCGTGTAGCCTTGTTCGCTGACATTCTGGACAATCAGGTCCACATTCACAGACGAATCGGCAATAACCTGAAACAGCCGCGCTGCAATACCCGGGGTATCCGGCACGCGACTGATGGTGATCTTCGCTTCGTCTTTGTCCAGGCTTATGCCGTGCACGGCCTTGTCTTCCATCTCTTCACTCTCCCGTGTTATAAGCGTTCCCGGTTCGTCCGTTTCACTCGATCGTACTTCCAGCTCTACGTCAAAATTCCTCGCAAATTCAATCGCCCTAGCCTGCATTACTTTAGTACCCAGACTGGCCATCTCCAACATTTCTTCGTGACTTATCCTGTCAATCTTCTGAGCCTCCGGCACAATCCGGGGATCCGCCGTGTAGACCCCGTCCACATCGCTGTAGATACGACAAACATCCGCATTCAAAGCGGCGGCCAGGGCGACAGCAGTCAGGTCACTCCCCCCCCGGCCAAGCGTAGTAATCAGCTCCTCCTCGCTCGCCCCCTGAAAACCGGCCACAATGACAACGTTCCCTTTCTCAAGACTTCGTTCGATCCGTTCCGGATCAATGTTCTTAATCCGAGCTTTACAGTGCACGCCATCGGTCTCGATGCCGGCCTGTGCGCCGGTAAAGGATTCAGCCTTACACCCATATCCGTGCATCGCCATCGCCAGGAATGCCACAGACTGCTGTTCACCCGTGGCCAACAACATATCCATTTCACGCTCACTGGGATTGTCGTGGAGCTCTTTAGCCTGCGCAATCAGCTGATCAGTTGTACCGCTCATCGCGGAGACAACCACGACAACCTGATGCCCTTCATCGCTGTACTGCTTTACCCGCTGGGCTACGCGCTTCATCCGCTCCGTATCTCCTACGGAGCTACCACCGTACTTTTGAACAATCCTTGCCATTTTCGAACTCTGCTCTGTTTGACAGTTGTACTTCACGCCATCGAGGCTACTCAGCATGGATATTATCACGCATACCTGAAGGAGGAGTCGCGCACCTTACGTTCAAGTTCCTGCAACCCAACCTTCGGTGTGGAGTACTTTAACTCATTTCCGGCGGAAAAAAACAACGACAGAACTCAGCGAAAGATCCGCTTTAAACAGCTAAGGTACAACATCGCTTGTAGCCTGCAGTAAAATGCTGCAACATTCTCCACCCCGTTGAACCTGAAATACGCAATCCAGGTTCAATGATCAAAGCGCTCTGAGCCATTAGCACAACAGAAAATAAAGAGTATATAAGAATACCCCCCGAATGCCGAAAGAGTTAACAGGAAAAATTCTGTGCAGCCCACGGGACTTGCGACGCCTGGATTTTATACTGCTGTTCCTGTGTTTCCTGCTCTTATTCGCCGGTGGCCTCTTCATTTACGGTGCAGGACAGAAAATCGGCGGCGATTTTGAATCGTACTGGATCAAGCAAGCAGGCTGGACTGCCTTAGGGGGCGTTTTCTGTTTCCTGGTCGCGGCCATTGATTACAGAACACTGGGGCGTTGGTCCTGGCTGTTATACATCTTCGGCGTAAGCCTTCTTGTACTTGTACTGTTCGTGGGCATCGAAATCAACGCCGCCCGGAGCTGGTTGCCGATCCCTTACGTAGGTACGCTCCAACCGGGAGAACTGACAAAACCGGCCACACTTTTATTTGTTGCCTGGCTCCTGTCCTACCTCAAGGAGAACCTGCGAATCGATACATCCTGGATCTTCGCACTGGTCGCAGGCGCTATCCCGGCAGGCTTAATCGCGCTGCAACCGGATTGGG
>CAJXKU010000007.1 GCA_913055945.1 uncultured Lentisphaerota bacterium
TGATACGCCGGCCGTGCTCGTCATAGACCTGCTCCACGGGGTACGGCGTATCGCCCCATTTGCGGATGACCTTACCGCGGTCGTTGTAGGCGAAATAGGTCTTCTTGCCTAACGGGTTCTCCTTCCATTTGCGGCGCCCGCTTTCCGAGTAATACGCGAACGTTGTGCGGTTACCGGCGGTGTCCTCGCGGTAGTCCACCTGACCTTTGTCGTTGTAGTGGGTCACGTTTGTATTCTCCCACTGGCCGTTGACATACTCACTGATGCGCGGATCCGTAGTTTCAATCCGGCGACCGAGCGCGTCGTAGTCGTAGTGCGTGGAGCATGTCCCTACTTCCTACATGGGTCGGAAGACAAAATATTCGTTGTTGACCATGTTCCGATGGTTTTTGCCCTCCCTCTGATGAAAGTTATATTGTTGCCTATACTGCATGCGAGAGCAACTGAGAATATTTCATGCCTTAAAGTATATACCTATATATGCCGGCAATGGTTATATAGTATTAAAAGAGAGGAAATCGTAAATCCGAGAAAGGCTTCAACCATGGCAGTGAAAAAAATCTCAATTGACACGAACGCCTACGAGCTTCTTGCTGCTGACAAAAGACCCGGCGAGTCTTTCAGTAAAGTCATAAAGAGACGGATGAAACCGAAGCATACTGCTGCGGAATTAGGACAATGTCTCGATGAATTGTTGCTTGAAAACGATACGCTTGAAGAACTGGAAGATATAACGCGAAAAAGACAAAATTCCTTAGCGGACTCCCCGGTTTTTAAAACGGAGTAGTACAGGACTTTTATGTTTATTGACACAACTTTCTGCATCGACCTTATGCGGGAACGTCACAAACGCCAAAAGGGGCCCGCCTCAACGAAATTGACTGAGCTGGGAGAAACCCCTTTATTCGTTGCTGTATTCGTGATCTGTGAACTGCAGGCAGGCGCTCGTATGGCAAAAAATCCGCTGAAGGAACTGCGAAAAGTAGAGATTCTATCTGAAAAACTGGAAATCGTTTACCCCGACTCAACCTTTCCCATTGCTTACGGTGAGGCGGAAGCCACCCTCCGGAGCCAAGGAATCCCCATACCCGTAATGGACTTGCTTATTGGTGTTACCGCCAAAACACATGGCATTCCTCTTTTGACTCGAGACACATCTCACTTCAAAACAATCCCGGACCTTGTGTTGGAGGAATATTAGTCGTACAAGCTGACTCTGGGGCCGTTTGAACGCCGCATTTATTCTGAGAAATAATATCCCACATACACATACGGCTTGCTACCAGACAAACAACATTGATATACACAATGCCCAGTATATGTAGCCGTATCTAGACACGGTAGAGTCGCTGACATCGTTTTGGACGTAGTCCACGGCATTACGGTCCGACTCGTAACTGCGCGTTGCGCTCATGGTTATCGGGTAGTCAGTCGTCCCCACCCTGTCCGTGTCTGTCACATAGCTGTAGTCGTAGGTGGTGCAATGCAATGGTTTGAATATATGATTGAACCACAAAGGGCGCAAAGAGTACAAAGCCAAAATTCACCAAGGGAACCGTGCTCTGTGAGCTGTGAGCTGTGAACTGTGAGCCGTGAGCCGTGAGCCGTGAGTGTGAATCGTGTTGCTGAGTTGTTTGGTGTTGAGTTGCTGTGTTGTAAGCCGGGAACTGGGAGCTGTGAATCGTAGAACGTGGGACGTGGGACGTGGGATGTGGGATGTGGGATGTGGGTTTCAAATATTGAATATTGAGTCATTACACCCTGCGCGAACCGCTAATCCCGATCCTTGGAAAGGCATCGGGACTAATCGGGACTAATTGATGTGGATGCATGCAAGTGAACCGATTCTGCTAACCCCATTGTCGAAGCTTGCGCTCACAAATATGACTTTGTGGCCGCAAGCTCGCGCAATGGGTAAAGCTCTGCGGTGCAGAGTTGGTATCCTTCGATACCAGGCAGAATCCTTTCTCGGATTTTTCGCATCAGTGTTGATAAGTGTGAATCAGTGGTGGTGACGCTTCACCCTAACCGGTGCAATGACCAGATGCCCCTGCCCCGTAATCCGTATATTGTGAATAGTGAACAGTAAACCGTAGGCAGGGAGCAGTAGAGTGGGTGTTAGGAGAGTTGTTCGTTGTTGAGTTGTTGGAATGTTGGGTTAATCGTGTCCCGGAGTTCGGTTAATCAGTCTATCAGTGTGCCGGTGTTTCAGTTCTGGGTTGCGATGCTGGAGGATGGACGCTGGAGGCTCGTTCTTCGTTTATATTTTTGTAGCATAACTCCCGCAGTCCCGTCGTCCTATCGTTCATGGTTCTTGCGAAGTCATATTTTTCGTGGCTTTTTGTGCCTTTTTGTGGCTATACATGAGAAAACTCACCAGCGCCCGCTTTGGGGCGCATATCGGTGGTGGGCATCCCCGATCCCACGGGTTCACACCCGTGGCTACCCACCTGGACCGCTTTGCGGTCCGGGGCACTGTGGTGCACCCAAGATTTCACCTTGGGCTTTTATGGGGCCGCCCCTTCGGGGCTGATGGCTCACAAGTACCGGCTGAAGCCGGTACTACGAACGAGACCTACTGAAGTAGGTACTACGAGCGGGAAGCATCTGGGCGCCCACCGTCGGTTCTCATCCCCTGAAACAACGCCGCCCCCACAATAAAAACCCCCGGTCAGCTACAACCGGGGAGGGAGGCTTAACTGGGGTGGTTGAGGGGATTCGAACCCCCGCCCTCCTGGGCCACAACCAGGCGCTCTCACCGGCTGAGCTACAACCACCACCATGACTTGTTCTGATCAGACACAAACAAAAATGCCAGGAGATATGTACATCACCCGGAAAGGTGGAAGAGAAAATGATCCTTCCACAGGTCGCGGATCTTCAGACTCCGCGGGTATCTGCAAGGTACTATCGCCACGATTCAGCGTATTTCAAGTGCGATCCGCACACATAAAACCGCTTTTCCCCTGCTCCAGCGACAAAGGCTAGCCGGCGAAAATTTAATCAGTTTACTCCGGGGCGCCTGCCGCCCCAGTTCCTTCGCTTTCTTTATCCGCAGGGGAAGCCTTGCCTTCCCCCTGAGATACGCTGCCGTTTTCAGCACTTGCTTGTTCAGTATCAGCCGCTTCGGCCAACCGGGATAATGCTGACTCTGCTCTTTTCACATACATCTCCGCATCAGTTACGCTCTTGGCTGATCTGTAAAACTCACGCGCTTTATCCTGTTCTCCACGCTCTTTCGCGCAACGAGCGGCGCCAATAAGCGCATCTGCCCGGATCTGCTCGGCTATCTGTTCAGAATTACCAGCTTCGGCAAATACGTCCTGGGCCTGCTGCAATCTCCCTGCTCCTTCAAGTGCATACGCTCTTCCGACTTTCGCCTTCGGAACAAGTTCATGTCCCGGATATGATTCAACAAACTTTTTAAACTTCTCGGCAGATTCGGTGTATTCGCCGTCTTCGTAAACCTGCCGTGCAACCCGAAACGCTGCCAATGCCCCTACCGCGGAACCGCTGTGCTTATCAGCTATTTCCTGAAGCTCCTTCGTGGAATCTGATTCGGCCAGCTTATCAAAGGCTTTCGCCATTTCTGCCTTCTGGGCAGCGATAGCGAAAGACACGCCACCCCCTGCCAGCAGCACAATTATTACGCTGTATAACACGTACTTACCATACGGTTTCAAATAACTGTAATAAAAGAAAAGAATCTGTTCCTCAATGCCCTTGTCATTCTCCTGTCCTGGAGAAGAACCGTGAGCACTGCTCTTCGCATCGGTCACCTTTTTGCTCACTCTTTTCGCCACAAAAACCTCCTGGTCAGCCTTCAATATTTTTCCGGTTTAACACAGACACTTCATCCGGCGACGTTCATACCGACCGGACGTACTTTACTCGACAGATTGCGCTTTTCTACTTACCTACTCCTGCCGGCCGTCTTCCTGGCCGAGGATACCTTTTAATCTTTCGTTCCGTTCCCGCTTCTTCTTTTCTTTCTGCTCCTCGGTCCCTTCTTGTTCAGAAGCCTCATCGGCGGCCTCATCCCCGGCTTCCTGCTCTCGCTCCTCATTTTCTTCCAGCATCTCTGAAATTCGTTCGCTTGCCTCAGCGGCGTTTCGACGCTGTTCATCCTCTTTTTCTTCAGCCCCAAGCTCCGTATCAGCCGACTCGGAGGCTTCTTCTTTTCCTCTTCCAGTTAAAGCCTGCAACAATTCATCCCTTCTCCCCCCTTCCTCAGCACTGATATCGCCCTGAAGATACTCCGCTATTCTGCCGCCTGCCCGTACACCGGCTGTCTCGACACTTTTCTCTTTGGCTTTCCGCACCACATCAAGGAAGAATTCTTCCAGGTTCATGGATGGATGTTTGACCTCAATCTCCTCCTGTCCGGCAAGTTGCTCACGTACAGCGTTAAGCACATTTTCCAGCGCTTCCGGTTTTAAGTACGGCACAGTGATCTGGGTCCTGTCTTTTACTTGCAACACGTCCTCCAATCCGCCTTGCGCACGGATCTTCCCCCCGTAAAGTATGATGATCTCATCACAGACATCCTCCACGTCCGCCAGCAGGTGACTGGACAGAAAGACCGTCTTGCCCCGCTTCGCAAGAAGCCGAATAATGTCTTTCACTTCACGACATCCGATAGGATCGAGACCTGAAGTAGGCTCGTCGAGAATGATTACATCGGGATCATTGATCAAGGCCTGCGCCAGCCCCAACCGTCGCGCCATACCTTTGGAGAATTCACCCACTGCCCGATCCTTAGCACCACTGAGCCCCACCATTTCCAGAAGTTCTTCACTGCGCCGCCGACGTTCGCTGCGAGATAGTTTAAAAAGTGCCCCGAAAAAGTCGAGCGTTTCAGTCGCGGACAAATAGTTATACAGGTAACTTTCTTCCGGAAGATACCCGATCCGTTGTTTTACCCGCACACTGCGCGGCGACACGCCCAAAATCTGTACATTCCCCCTGGTCGGATAAAGCAACCCCAAAAGCATTTTCACCATTGTTGATTTACCGGAACCGTTCGGCCCAAGCAGACCAAAGACCTGCCCGGATCCCACCTGAAAGCTCAAATTCTGGACCGCACGCGCTTTCGCTCGGCCCCAGAAATCTTTGAAAACTTTACTTACGTTCGAAACGTTAACAGCAACAGTTTCAGGATGTTCTTCTGTCTGCGTTGAAATTGTCGATTCAGGACTTCCCATCTATTCCGCCTGCTGTATTTCTTTTCCTGCTTCGGTCCCCACGTCTTCGCCTTGCTGTGGTGTGGTGGCCTCCAGTTCCTCCCCTGCTCGCACCAGCCGGGCACCGTTGAAGAGAATAAGTACCGTGCCCACGCTATGAAGAATGGCCGCAATGATTGCCGTAATAACTCCGATGGCGGACAGATAAATACCGCCGAGGATAAATGCCAACCCGATAAACAAGTTCATGTGGATCAGTCGATTGGTTCGACGAGCAAGCCACACAAGGAATGAGATCCGCCGAAGATCATTATTCATCAGCGCGACAGAAGCGCTGTGCACGGCCACATCACTGCCGATCGCGCCCATGGCAACGCCCATATTTCCGGCCACCAACGCCGGCGCATCGTTAACCCCGTCGCCGACAACGGCAACAAGGTAGCCTTTCTCCTTCAATCGATTCACGAAGTCCACTTTTTCCTGGGGCAGACACTCTGCACTGATCTCTGTAAAGCCCAGTCGCCCCCCTACCATGTCCGCAACCTGCTGATTATCTCCCGTAAACATCGCACACTGACGTACGCCCAGATTCTTCAACGCTGCGACTGCCTCGCGCGCGCCGCTGCGGATCGCATCCCGTAAGCCTATCCACCCAAGCACGTTATTGTCCCGTGCGACAAAGACCACACTCATTCCGGTTTCACTCTCCTGCTCCAGAAGTTTCGCCGCCTCACTCGTGTCAAGACCGCAGTCCTTCAGCCAGTTCTCTCGACCCACGCGGAGTGTGCTGCCGCCGAATTCGGCTTCCACGCCCTTACCGGCCATCTCCTGATAGTTGGTTGGCTGATCCCATTCAACGCCCGCTTCCTCTGCAAGTTTTTTCATGGCCCGAGCGGCGGGATGGTTACTGTGACACTCCGCTGAGGTAGCCACCTCTAAAAGGTCCGCCAGCTCCACGCCCTCCGCCGGCTGAAGTCGAGCTACTTCCAGTTGTCCCTCTGTCAGTGTTCCCGTCTTGTCGAAAACCACCGCGTTGATCTTGGAAGCCAACTCGATGTGCGACACATCCTTGATGAGTATACCCAGCCGCGCCGCAGAAGCAATCGATGCAATAACGGCCGATGGAGCAGCAATGACCAGAGCGCATGGGCACGCCATAACCAACACTGCAATAACCCTGTTGATGTCATGGGTAAAAAACCACACCAACGCCGCTATTATAAGGATTGTCGGGGTATAAAAACCGGCATACCGGTCCATGATCCGCATGATGGGCAAGCGGGTCTTCTCCGCTGATTCAATCAGTTCACGGACCTTACCGAGTGTCGTATCTTCCCCGACCTTCGTCACCTCCACATCCACAACACCCGTCAGATTCTGCGTACCGGCATAGACCTCCTCGTCCTGCCCTTTATCAGCCGGGAGGGACTCACCCGTAATGGACGCCTGATTGATACTCGTATTTCCCGAAATGATCTTCCCGTCAGCAGGAAAATTCTCGCCCGGCCGCACCCGGAAGGCATCTCCCACCTGAAGTTCCAGCGCGTCGATCTCCTCTTCTTCTCCGTCTACGAGCCGGCGCGCCCGACGCGGTGTCAGCTTGATCAACTCCTCAATGGACTGCTCAGCACCGACGGCTGTCTTCTTCTCCAGCGTTATGGTTAACAACATGAAGAAAGCGACCACCCCGGCTGTCCGAAATTGGCCACTGGCGAATGCCGCGATTAAGGCCAAAGCCACAGGCTCGTTCATGTATATCCGCCCCTGCACCAGATCCTTAGCCGCAGCGTACAGGATCGGCAGCCCCAGAATCAGAGCTCCCGCAATCGCACTCAAATCAATGGCAAAGGGATCCAGCTGATTCGCCAGAAAGGCGTTAGCCAGAAAGGAATTAAGTACTAAGAGTCCGCCGAACAGCGCAACGGCAAAACGCAAACTCTCGTTCCCCTGAACCTGTCCGTGGGTGTGCCCTTCATCGCCTTCACAAACAGGACAGCCACCGGACGCGCTGCGCGCGTGACCTGCGAAAACTTCTTTGAGATTAGCAAGCGCCATTCAATGCTCCTGCATTTCGTGCTTCAGGATGCTCCGTATCCGAGTCTACTCACTTTCCTTCTGGCGGGCGGCCGGCGGACCTAAACGTAAGCGCACCTCCTGCTCGCCGGTCTGACGGGTATGGATCACATATTCACTTTCCGTTTGCTGTAAAACACGCCGGAGGGTATCTGTATACAACGCGATGAGGGTTGTCTGCGGCCGTTTGTTGTACTTTTCTAAAATATCCTGAAAATAATCTGCTTCCGCCTTCACCGATTCCAATGTCCGGGTTTTATACGCGCGCGCCTCAGCCAGGATTTCCGATTTCCGCGCTTTCGCAGCCGCAAGCTTTTCCTCTTTATACTGGCCGGCTTGGTCAAGCAGACGTTGATTTGCCTGTGCCGCTCGATTGATTTCGCTGAACGCATCATCCACCGCAGCCGGAGGACGCCATTCCCTCAGGGAAATGCTCTGTATCTCCACACCAGCATCTATATCCGCCAATTGGCGCTTTACACGCCTCTCCACTGCGCCGGCTAGAGCTTCCGGCGAGCCTTGCCCTCCTTGAGAAGTAAGAATGACGTCCTTAACGGGCCACCGTCCCACTTCCTTGATGACGGCGTTGCCCAAGACGTCTTCGACTACAGCTTTTACCCCCGCTCCTTCCGTACTTTGTCCGGGGCCCGCCTGCCTTTTAACTCTGCTCTTTGCGCCCTTGAATCCAAGGTAATACTGTTTTAAGTCACTGATCTGATACGTCGCAGACCACACCATGTGCACGATATTCGCATCTCCGGTAAGGACATAACCATCCTGTCCCACTTGCAACGCCCCCTTATTACTCCCGCCGGCTGTTGCAGCCTCGGGTTTTTCCTGGGGCCAGAAATGCTCGGTCGTCACCGTGACCGGTTGTTCGGTCTTGACTTTGACCACCTCATCTATCGGATAAGGCCATGCCCAGTAAAGGCGGCCTTTCTCACTGCTTAATACTTTCTGCCCGTCTTTGGAAACGAGTTTACCGAATCGGAATAACATTGCCTTTTCGTCTTCTTTGACATAGAAAATCCCGCCGAGTAACACCCAGATTATCACGACGACGATCAGAACACGTAACCCGACAAACAGCACATGCAACGTACGCAGCAGATACTGCAACCCGGTATTCGTCTCCGGGACCAACGGCTGTTCCTGATGCTCCCCGGTACTTTCGTTGTGTGGCTGCTCGCTCATTTGCTGTCACTCTCTCCTGTGGGGTCCCGGCTACCTTTACCCGCTTCCGGCGAGTCCGGCAGATCCACCTTCGATTTCGCTTCCGTTCCTTTCTTCAGCAGATCGATCGCACCGGGCTCGAACAGATCATAGGGCGGTGTCTTTGTGTCAAGCACCAGGGTGCTCTTGTCAGAAAGCGTTTCTTTAAGCGCATCCAGTTTTTTCAGAAAAGCGGCAAGCTTGGGCTTCTCACGGAAAACCTTGTAGTATTCTGCCGCCTTTCGGTCAGCTTTAGCCCGAATCCCTGTAGCTTTCGCCTCTGCCCGGGATATAACCTGTTTCGCCTTGCGGTCCGCTTCTGCCTTTATCTGACGCGCCTCGCGCTTGCCTTCTGCAATAAATTCCTGAGACTTGCGCTTGCGCTCTGCCCGCATCCGTTCAAAGACAGCTTTAGAAACCTCTCCGGGAAACCCGATGTGCTTGAACCCGATATCTACGATCTCAATGCCGTACTTAGACAAAGCAACCTTATTCGCCCGCTCCTCAATCCGTTGTTCCATCTCTTTAATCTTCACCTTCGAAGCTTCCGTATTGATGAGGTCGGTCAACGGATGTTGGCCGAGCACCGTACTTCTCGCACTCCGCACAATATCATCAATTTCCTCCTCAGCCGCAGAGGTCGTCTCCACCCCTCGCAGAAAGGTTGCTGCTTTCCCCACGCGCCAGAGCACGTAGGTCTGGACAGCCACCTGATAACCATCTGTGGTCTGCCCCTGCTCATATTGCCCCCTCTCAAGTTCATACGCCTGCACCCGATTATCGTGACGCCACACCCGATCCACCGGCTGCGGCCATTTAAAATGCAGACCGGGCTCGTATACTTTGATCTTATCGCTCCCGGAAACAGTCAGCGGACGCCCGAACCTGATCACTACAGCGTACTCGCTTTCCTCCACCTTAAACGTAAACAGAACAACTGCAAAAATGATGACCACCACACCCCCCAGAAGCATGATTGGCCAGTGTCCTTTCACTGTACGCTCTGCCATGAACACAATCTCCTTAATCTCGCCTTATTTGCCTTTACTTTTCTTACCCAAATCCAGGAGGTCAGGTCGTACTTTTTGTTCCAGGTTGAGTATGTCAACTTCTCGGGCGTTATCCGTAGCCATTATGTACTTCCGGGTGTTATCTGTCTGACGCTCCAGTAACTCCATAAATGAACGCAGTACATAAACTTCCGGACAAGCTCGATACCCCAGAAGCTGCTTCTCAAAACGACGGCTTTCTGCTTGGGCAAGGAGAACTTCCTTTTCCCGGTAGATCTGAGCATCGGTTTTGATTTCAGTGGCTTCCGCCTCAGCACTGGGCTTCTTTTCTATCGCGTATTGCTGCGCCTTCAATACGCTGGAATGCTTTTGTTCCATGGCGGCCACCACCTTATTGAACGCTTCACCCGTCTGAACCGGCGGATGCATCCCCTGCAACCCCACGAACACCACATCAACACCCAGTTTCTGCCGGTTAGCAGATTCCTGGATTTTACTTCGCAATGCTTCCGCGGCTTCCTCCCGGCGTTTCGTCAACAAGTCAAAGAAATCGCCGTGCGCCAAGAACCGTGTAACTTCCCGCATCGCAACTTTCCGCAAAGTCTCATTCGCATCTTCGTGTTGGTAAAAGTAATTATAAAGATCCTCCACCTTGAAATACAAAGGTATACTGGCCGCTATAAAGTAGACAGATACAGGCAGAGACACTTCCGTCTTCACGGCCTGAACTTCCGAAAGCCCCACTTGTTGTTTTCTGCCGCTCGGAACAACGAAGTTGGTCTCTTTCGCGTTATGAGCTTTATTCCAGGTTATAACCCGGGCGGTGGGATCACCGCGCAATTTCTCCGGAATGTTCTGCCACGCCCTATTCTGTTCATCTTCTCCTCCCGGGCGATACCCGATAGGCATCTTCTGAACTTTATGGACAGGGAACGTACGTATGTTTGCCAGCGGCCACGGCAATTTTGCATACACCCCGGAATGCAAAGCATCCGAGCTTACAACCGCACCGAAACGCGTCCGAATACCTTTCTCATCCGGCCCGATTTCTTCTATACAGGTCTGCAGCCAGAAGCACACGCCGGCAATAACAATCAGAGGCAGCAGAATTTTCTCAAGCACTCGGTAGAACCACGCATCCGAAACCTCGAACCCGAACTGATAATTCAGCGCCGCCGCCACGTTCCGTGCTACACCCCCCGGTTCTGTAACAACCCCCAACAGTCGGCTTTCATACAGCGGCACTTCCGCCTCACCCTGTCGTCGCGGCCTGTAAAATTCACTGACAAATTTAAGTATTAACTCCACCCCGAGAAGGCCGAACAGGATAAGCGCAAATTTCGCCGTTCGCACGTCAAATCGGTCAATGTCCCACCCCATATCTTCGGCAAGAAGCACAATTCCGGCCAGGAATAAGACGAATCCGGAAAAAGCAATCCACGCCCCGCAGGGCCGCAACCAGCGGCAGTATTTCTCCCGGGACACGCCTATGAAATAGCTTGCAAAAACAACGCAACCAACAAAGAGCGTCAAAGCGAAAACAGCTACTGTCAACGGTTCCGCCGCCTGCTCGTATGCTGTAAGCCCCCAGTTCCTCCATAGCAGAACACAGAATAGAAGTATTCCTGCACCGATCACAGGGGTCAAGCTGCGAACCACCACGTTCACATACACTTCCTCCCCCTTTTCAGCGAGGCGCACAGCCTCATCAGCACTTTCGAAAAGATCTTCAGATGTGGACTGCTGCTGTTGTTCCTGAAAATCCAGCCATTCCCGGGCTGTGCGTCTGAACAACCGGAAACGGATCATGGCGAGGATGCCTGTAATTACCGTTACCCCCCCGGTTAGCGCCGATACCTGCAGCACCCAACAGCTTCCGTATTCCGCCATAATCAGGCTGGATATTGTAATTACCAGCCCGAAAAACAGCCCCCCTGCGCTCAGCTTTTCAGGGGACGCAGTCAGATCCCGGGGGGAGTACCTCGGGACAGTTTTATCAGCCTGTTGCTCCATTTACGACCACATCTCTTTTTTCCGCAAGAACAGAACCATCTACATATCGGAGGGCGTGAACCTACTCAGCTCAGATCTTCTGCTGAATTTCCCTGAATTCAGCCCGCATAATTTCTAACGGTAGTTTGCACTACCCCAAAACGAAAATACCAACGTTGGGTTGCAAATACTACGCACGCTCACTGCCCTTCGCGTGAACAAACCCATTAGCTCGCGCCTGCTATCTGCACCCTCAATATAGCTTATATCAGCGCATTGTCTGCTCTCTATCCAGCACTCCTTTTCCGATCCACCCCGGGCTTCGGCCTTCCGGCTGGAGCGGTGTCAGGCTCTCCGAGCTGAAGGCTTCTCTGAGCCGGAAGCCGCCGCACCGCGAAAAATGCCTCGCATCAGTATACTGAGCTCCGAAAAAGCAACATAACACCGTGCACCAGTTTTCGGGTTTTCTCGACTTCATTCCACCGCCCGATTAAATTCAATGGCCCCCTTGTATGCATTATCAACGGCATCAGCAATTACGAGAAAATGCAACAGAACAGTTAAAACGAGGATTCCATAAAGACGATCACTTTCCAGCCCCTCAAGCAGAGCATTTACGAGAAGATACTGCTCCCCTGCTACTACCATCACCGTAAACACTACAACAAACAGCCCTACGCCAATCTTACCATTGTAAATCTGCCCCGCTCCGGGCACAAAAAGACTCAGAACCGCAGCAACTCCCGGATTCCTCGGCACTTCGCCGGAAGAAAAAAGGGGATTGGTCGGTGTTTCTTCTGATGCGCGCTCTCCCTGTCGGTAAGATAAAGAATGAATCAGTTCAAGACTACGTCCGCATAGCGAGCAGTTAGCCTCTTCTGTGGTGTTCTCCCCAAGACGCACATACCTACTGCATTGCGGGCACTCAACATATCGCACGCTCATTGCTTCATCCCCCTTTTCTCTGTTAACGATCCTCGTATCTTCGTCAGCCGACCTGATTCAAGTCCCTACGGTGTATTGCCCTTTCGGCAATTCCCAGAAAACAGTTTTTCCTTTATAAGTTATTTCCTTCTAATTGCTTCCGTGTTTCTTTACTATAGCCCTGCCTTCATTCTCGTTTCGACATGGTTTACTGAAAAATACCGCGAGAGCGGAGAAAATTTTTTTTCCTTCAGGTGAGGCAGTGGGCAAACAGCAATGTGGCTTCTTTATCTTCTGCCCTCCGGCGTGTCTGAAGAGAACCGAAATTCCGGTATTCTTCAACGCAAACGCTCGATAAGTATCCACTGATTAACGTATGATAGAGCCGAAGGCTCTGTGGGCGTGCGCTGCGGTTTCTGGAGCGCGCCTATGCGTCATGCTGCCCGCAGTGCTCCGAACGATCGCCCCTGCCGAGCATTTGCAAACTGACGCCTTGCGCTGATAAAAAGCACGAGTGCATCTGCAGAAATTCCCCTGATCTGCTGACAGTATTCTCATCCCAGCCAACGCCCGCCGTCGGATCTTTTATATTACAGCTGTTTTTGCCAGACACCAAACGGAATCGCTCTTGTTCTGAGCCTAACATCGAAATCAAAAGGATAATAACATTGGATCTGGGGATCGTCGGCCTCCCGAATGTTGGAAAAAGCACACTTTTCAATGCCATCACAGCCGCTGGCGCAGCAGCAGAGAACTACCCTTTCTGCACCATCGAGCCGAGTACAGGCGTCGTGTCCATTCCGGACGAACGCCTCCGGATTTTGAAAACCCACATCGCCACCGGCGAAGTCATACCGGCCGCATTACGGATTGTCGACATCGCGGGGCTGGTGGAAGGTGCCAGCCGCGGTGAAGGCCTGGGGAATCAGTTTCTCGCCCACATCCGGCAGATCAACGCCGTTATCCACGTCCTCCGCGCATTCAAAGACCCGAATGTGGTGCACGTAGCGGGCGAAGCGGATCCGTTACGCGACATCGACATCGTGGAAACCGAGCTCATGGTAGCTGACCTGGCCATGGCGGAGAGCGCCCTGGAGAAAGCCCGAACCCGCAGCCGGCGAAACGACAAAGAAGCCGCCGTCAGAGCCCGAGTGCTCGAACGCTGCATCGAGGCACTTTCCAACGACATACCCTTGCGAAACATCTCCTTCGGTGATCCCGAGGAACAGAAGTCCGTCAGAGGTATCGGTTTTCTCACGGCCAAACCCGTGCTGTATCTGCTCAATGTCGACGAATCAGACCTCAAAGGCGAAAGCCATTCAGCTCAAGCCGTACAACGCTACGCACAGGAACGCGGCGGCCGTTGCCTTTGCGTGTGCGCACAACTTGAAGCAGAGCTCACGGATCTTGATCCTGACGAGCGCGAAGAACTTGCAGGGGCCGAAGGGATTTACGAACCGGCGTTGCACGCCGTGGCACGCTCGGCCTTTGAGCTCCTCGATCTGAGGACGTTCTTTACCACCGGCGATAAAGAGATCCACGCGTGGCCTGTGAAAGCCGGAACAACCGCCCCCGAAGCCGCCGGCAAAGTCCACACTGACTTCCAGCAGGGATTCATCAAAGCGGAAGTATACCACGCCGACGAACTGCAAACGTACAAGTCAGAAGCAGCCATCCGGCAGGCCGGCAGAATGCGTACGGAGGGAAAAGAATACGTCATTCAGGATGGCGACGTATGCCGATTTTTTTTCAATGTCTGAACGCCGTACATACACATACGTCAGGACAGGATATGTCCCCGCGCTAAGGTAAATGAACACGCCGGCAACTTTCCTATGTCCCCAAAAAAGAAAATATTAGCAAGCGGAACCACAGCCCTCCTTCTAGGGGTTGCGGCCGCAGGCGCAATGTGGTGGCTCTCCACCCAAGATACATCCCCTGAGACTGAAAAAGTTCTTCAATGGCTAAAAGCCGTAGATGAAGGCCACACCGTAAAAGCTGTCAAGCTTGCCTCGCAACTTGTACCGGACCCCTCTGACACTGTAAAGCCCGCGTATCGCAAGCTGGCCTCGGAACACGGTGTACCGCCCGAATTTTTAACCACATCCTTCAACGTCTGGGATTTCCAACGCTGGCAGTCAGCCCTCAGATTCAAGCAGCTCTCCGTCAAACTCACGGAGAATCATCCGGATGATCCGGAGCCGTTATTCCAAGCCGTAAGCTCTCGTCTGAAACCGCGCGAAATGCCGGATACCCATCTGCCTTGGCCAATCCGGATATGGAACGAGAAAGCCGGTCATTGCGACAGGCAGGCATGGGTATTATGCGAACTGGCCTATCAACAGGGATGGCAAACACAGATTGTCTATCTGCGTGAAGCTGACGATAATACCTCGTCTCATACCGTGGCTGAACTGCGTAAAGGGGACAGCGTTTGCACAGCGGACCCCTACAAGGAGGTCCTGATCAAAGGCCAAAGCATACGAAGACTGGCATCACACAAAAATCTGGTTGAAAGCCACTGGCCGAACGCTGACGCTATCTGGCCGGAAATCAGCAATGCAATCATGTGGATGCCGGCCTACCCGCAGGATTACGCGCCCCGGAATCAAAAACTCAATGAGGTATTGAAAAGACATTTAGGCAAAAAACGCCCCCGCTTCGGCGAAGACCCTCAAAAACGCCTCCGTCGTTATCAACAACGCAGCCGGGACACTGAATCGGACGTTGATCCCATGCCTACAAGGCTATGGTTCTACCCGTTCCGCCTTCTCAACGCGGGTTTCAGGAAAGCTCAGGAAAATACACCGCCTCATGAGAACAACCGGCACACGGCGGAGTCGGAACCGTGAGCAGGAGCCTGAAACCGGGATGACAAGCTGTTCCCCCCTTCAGAAAAGGCTGTCAATGACCTCTTTCTGCAATTTCTTTTCAAGGTCTTCCTTCTCCGAGGGCTTCTTTTTGTCGCTTTCTTCGCCTTCCACAGCACCGTCGTCTTTTCTCTCCCCGCCCTGAAAGGCCCCCTTTAACACGTCCTCCAGACTCACGTCTCCATCTTCAGCAGATTGTTTCAACGCATTCTCCACCATATTGGACCCGAAAGACTTGAGAATATTCCGAAGCATACTGTCGCGACTCCATTGCGGACTGCGCAACCGGCCCCGTACGGGCACGGTGAACTCTTCGTCGAGCACAGCGAATCCTACACGCAGATTCAGAGCAGGATTCAGATCAGCCATGGAGATATTTTCTTTCTGGTCCGAGACACCGGTGAGCCAGCTTACAACCCCGTCTATAGAGAGCCGTTTGAGCAAGTCGCCTTTCAATCGACATTCCCTTACATGAGCCTCTCGGTCTTTTACATGCAGATCGACCGTTCCTTCGGAAAAAGCCAAAGGCCTCTGCCCTTCCAGAACCTGACCCGACCGTTCGGCAAGTTCACGCAACTCCGGGGATACCCGGTCCAGCATACCCTGCCCAGCCAAACCGCTCAGCAAGCGCAACGGCACAGTAACAATCTTCAACCCCGGGATTTTCTTCAGCATGGCTTCGTTCAAGGTCATTTCCAGATTCTGCATATTCGCGACAGTGTCCATGGCGAGCGTCTTGAGAATCGCTATCGGCGTTTCCCCCCGAGCTTCACCGTTTACCTTTAACGAGGTCACTTTTCCCTGGATATCCGAATCCGCAGATACAAATGACTTGCCGACCGGGGCGAGTTCCAGATTTTTCAACGAAAACCTGCCCTCATACTCGGGGGATTCCGCCCCCAGATCAGCCTCCCCCTTTACCTGCCCGGGTGCCCCGTTCACTTGCAGTTCCGTATCTTCCAGCTTGCCAACACCATCATCGAGCGTGGCCTTCCCCGAACACTGAGTAATCGTCATTTCCCTGTAACTGAGACGATCGACCCGGAAATCTGCCTTGACATCCATTTCCGTCAATAAGGAATCGCCGGACGCCGTCTCCGTTCCAGCACCATCCCCATTTTCCGGCGCGCGGTCCGCCGATGCGAAAGCCTTACCGGCAGACTGCGCCATCGCCAGCAGCGGATCAACCACAACTCGCTTGGCATGCAAATCCAGCCGGACAGGCGCTGTAGTGGGGGCCAGCGGTGCCTTACCTTTGATCACCGCCGCCAGCACGGCAGCATTTGACGCTTCATCGCCGAGGCTCTCCATTCGCATATCCACTTTTTTCATGCGAAGCATATTCAGCTTCGACAGCTCCGTGTCGTAGATAAGTCGCCCTCCCATTGGCGGCACACCGCCCTTTTTATCTGTCCTGACGTCAAGCCTCGAAAGCCTGACTTCCCCGGAGGCGGCCACATTACTTTCCTCCGGCTTTAACAAAGAATGAAGCTGAAGCGTTCCATCTGCTTCGAGTTGAAGGGATTCAAGCGGAATGTCCGAAAGCCCCTCCAAGGGGAGAGCGTGCACAACTCCTTCGGTACAGGTCGGCAGTTTGTAGTTCACCTTCCCGCTCATTTCTCTTACATCTACGTTCGCACCGGGGCAGGCAAACGACAGGACCTGTTCCCCTTTGTGCTCCACGTTAGTCTGTGCATTCTTCACGTCAAGCTCTCTGAAATTACGAAATTCCGCCTGAACACTCTGGGCTAAACTGAGCCCGTCGCTTTCCACCCCGTTATACGCAACAGCAACGTTCTCCACAGAAGCATCCCCCTCCAACGCAACATCCTGCCCTATATCCCGGATATCCGTTTTAAAATTCGCTGACACCCCTCCCCCGCGCACATCCACTGGTATATCTACACCCGCCGCCTCTGCCAGGGGGAGCCATCCGGCCAGCTGGAGTTTCTGAAGTTTGAGGCCGACCGTACAGGACGACTTCTGCGAAAGTCCTTCCCCGAATGAAAAGACCGCAGGATGTTCCAGCCACACTTGAGCTTTTCGATTTCCTTCCACCGCAAGCTCTGTCTTTAAATCCTTGACAGAAAGAGCGACAGTGGACGGGACGAACTGAGCATCGTAATCGCATGTAACGGAAAACGGCGGGGATTGAAGTGACTCTTTATCGGCAGGACGGGGGCGCACGTTTTGTACCCGGACACTGCCTTCGGCGGCCACCTTCTTCTCTTTTTTAACGCTGATCCGACTCTGAAGGGAAGCCGACGCCGGCCCCACGTTCCACCCCGAGAGTTCGCCGGCAAATTGATTCAGAAGAGCGGCGCTCAGGACGTTAACGTCTACGTCCAGATCGGCCGTAAGCGGCTTGAGCTGAGCTGTTCCGGTAACTTCCGAACTCAGTTGCTTTTTCCCGAGTTGACGCACAACGGTTTTCGCCGAGTCGAGGTTCACCTTATTAAAGTTGCGCAGGTCCACCGCTACACTCTGCTCCACACTGAACGATCCAGGTTCCACGTCCATGAAGTTCAATCTGACGTTTTCAATCGAGGCGTTGCCTTGCACGCCAATGTTTTCCCCCATGTTGCGCATCACGGTCTTAAAATCGGCAGAAACCTGCCCTGTTTTCAGCCGCACAGGCAGGTCTACCCCTAAGACCCGCACAAGCGGAAGCCATCGGGTTAAATCCATCCTGTCTACAGTCAGTCCAACCCTCCCCGGCGCCTTCTGGGAACCTGACCCCGAGACAGCCACCGTAACCGGATCTTCCAATGTCAGCGTCGCAACCTCCTTTTCACCGGTGGACATCGCGCCGCGCAACGTCTCCAGGGCAACCGATTTCAAGCCTCGGCCCAGTTCCCCCCTGTAATCGAATGCCAGAGACAGCGGCCGGGACGTAACGGATTCTTCTTCGTCGACTGGATGCGGCATCAGCCCCTGGACGCGCACTTTACCGTCAGCGGCCAGTTTCAAGCCTTTGCGGAACAACAGATCAGTCCGGATTGAGGCGGACGCGTTTTCACCCAGACGCCAATCCGCAGCGGTAGCCGCAGCCAGATTCAGGATGCCGGCTTCCACGGCGTCCACCTTTACATCAACCCCAATGACCAGCGGATCGGACATGACCCATCCCGTGACGTTGGTCACAAACTCTTCCGTACCTTCCTTCTGTTCGCTGACACGGAATTGACGGATTCTCCATGCGCCAGCCGCCTCGGATATAAGCTGGTCATATGCTTCAATCATCCCGCTCATATCCTCCTCTACAGGAACATCGCCCGGCTCCAGCGGCAGCACTGATCCCTTAACCGCCAACTTCCGATCATCCAGAGAAACACCGCCGGCCTGCCCTTGCATACGATCGATTGTAATATCTATATCGACCTTCTCCGGCAACAGAGCCTGGCTCAGCCCCCCTTTCACATCGCCTTTCAACCGGGCAGACTCAATATTCAGGCGCTCACCTCGAGTACCATGCAGATGCCCTTTCCAGTCAATGCTGAACTCCCTGCCGTTACCGATATCCCGCGCCGCAAAAGAAAAATCCTCCAACGCGAACTCGGCCGCCGCAGAACCATCCGCAGATTCCCGCCGGAAACGCAACGATACATCTTCAAGCTTCACTTCTTCGACAGCGACTTCGTACTTCTGCAGAAAGGATTCGTCCGGGCGTGACGGACGTGCTTCCTCGGCTGCCCCTTGCCTGCCCCCCTCTGAGACCGGCGTCGGCAGGTTCAGGGAACCGTCCGCACTTTGCTCCAGCATTATCTCCGCCCCTTTCAGGCTCAGTTCCTCCACAGCCAACTTCTGGTCGAAAAACTTGAACAGTTTATAACGGCATAGCATACGATCCGCCCGCAGCAGGGGGTCTTCGTTCGAACCGACCCGAAGTCCCTGCAGCTCAAGACGGGAAAACGGCGACAAAGACAAATCCTGAATGCGAATGTTTACCCCGATTGCCTTTTCCACTCGGGGAAGTACCACACTTTTAATAAAAAACGGACGTGTCACGGTTACCCCCGCTACAACAACAAGCACGATCAGCGCTACCGCAACTATTCCGCAGATTTTCGCTATGCGACGTTTGTTCACCTTTGCCATATCCTTTTCTGCTCCTTTCTTCTTCACTGCCTGGAATATTTTCCCCGGATAATCTTTCTTTTAGCCCTCGCACTTCTGGCCTTGCTGCAGCAAGTCACGATAAGCAATTTCATCCAGTTCCCGAGCGGATTGTTCCCGTGCGTTTGTGTAGATTTCGCACAATGAAGGAACGCGTTCTTCAAGCAGCTTCGCAACATCCCCGACCTCATGGCCCTGGATCGCCTTTACCACGTCAGCGGCGCTGATATGTCCCAGATCGCGACCCGGTACAAATTCGTCCCTTTCCTCGTTAACCGCCAGTACAAGCTCGGATTCTTCCAACGTCTTTACCACATGCGCCAAGGTTTTGTACGGAACAGCATAAGATCCTTGATACTTCGTCATCGACCAGCGCTCTTCGCCATTTAAGAAACATGAACAGACGTCATGCATAACCAGGAGCCCCACCACCTGCCTTGTGGCCACTGATTTGTCTTCACCGAAAATCTGCTCCGTATACTGAATGTGATTCTGCACAGCAAAACTCAACTCTGCGCCGATAAGCACAATGACCCAACTGATAAAGACCCACCCCAGAAATAACGGCACGGCCGCGAAACTTCCATAAACCGGATTCAGCCGGGTCATCCCGACTTGAGATCCCACGTATCCCCACTGCGTAATGGCCCACAGGAGCCCGGCGACGAATCCACCCGCTACAGCAGAGCGAAAGCGTACGCGCACATTCGGCATAAAAAGGTAAAGAAACGCAAATCCCATGATCACCGCAATGAAACCACCCAACGCAGCGGCACAATGATAAAACACCACCAGCGCTCCGACTTTTTCACTGATAAAGGTCTCGACTTTTTCACTGGCCAGAAAAGTCCCTGCACTCGTGGCGGTGATCAAAAGAAGCGGAACAATCACCACCACGCTGATGTAGTCGGCGATCCGACGCAGAAACGCCCGCCGGCTCTCAGCCTCCCAAATGGTATTGAACGTGTTTTCTATCTTGCTGAGCAGACGTACAGCCATGAGAAAAATGACAAGCCCGCCGACACCGCCCAGAGCTCCGTAGTTCGCACTTCTGATGGTCTCGGTGATATGCGTAATCACCGATACAAACTGCTCCGGGTAGCCCGCGAGTTGATGCTCGATGAGAGCTATCAGGTGCTCCTGCGCTCCAAATGCACTCGATATGGCAAACGCAATAGCCAACACCGGGACCATGGCCACCACCGTAATATAGCTCAGTGCTGAGGCCTGAAGCAAGCAGTTGTCAATCCGCAACTTCTGCACGCTTACGCCTACAATCTGGATAACGCGCACAGCGCCTCGCTTCAGCGCTGACAGTTGCCCCATGTTCCATTGGCCCAAAGCTTCTTCAACAAACCGGCGCACTTGTCTGATTCGCTCTGACAACATCCCCGTACTCCCTTTCTCTCATATTTCTCTCACCAGGATTCCGTTACGGCTGACTTCCACCCTGAACTAACGCACTGGCACGCAGGTTGCGTAATACCCAACCGAAATGCCGGCTCAGGTTGTAAAATGATCACCGAACACAAAACATACAGAACAACAAGGAACGCAAACATGGCTACCAGTGAAATTACAGTTGTATGTTCCGTATGCGGCAGGCTCAAGACCACTCACGGCTGGATAAAGATCAACTATTCGCCCACCGAGCCATGCTCACATAGTTATTGCCCCGAGTGTTTCAGACGGGCAATGACAGAGGTCATGCATTGGCACCCCAGCCAGCACAGACACAATGCCTGATCAGACACCCTCTGTATTCCGCCTTTTCCTCCAGATGCCCCAGCCTTAAACCAACTGGAACGCATCAATCTGTCCGATACAATTTCGAACTCAGGAAGAAATCGCGTATCGGTCCGTCAATACTTCCCGCAACTGTTCCCGTGACTGCCGCCGAATATCTTCGTGAAGATCGTTGCCGTGTGTATCCATCGTTACAACACACGGGAAATCCGTCACATATAACTCCCATACTGCTTCTGTCAAGCCGAATTCTTCGCGCATATACACTTCGCCGACTTCCCGCACTGAAGCTGCGAGGTATTGCGCAGCCCCTCCTACAACATGTAGATAGACGCAACCTGTATCCATGCACGCTTGTCGGGTGGTTTCGCCCATACCGCCTTTCCCTATGATCGCCCGGATGCCGAACCTCCGAATAATATCTGCCATGTACGGCTCTTCCCGAGCAGATGTCGTCGGACCGGCCGCCTGAATCTGCCACCGCCCTTCGCTGAAAACCGCTACCGGGCCACAATGATAGATCGCTGTGCCTGTAAGCGACACCGGCGCCGGGTTCCCCTCCGCAAGGTATTTGTGAAACGTATCCCGCCCCGTGTATATCCATCCCGTCAGGCTGACACTGTCGCCGGCCGTCAAACCGCGAACCGCCTGTTCATTAGAAGGTATATCCAAACTCTTCTGCACAATCCGAATCCCCGTCTGCTTCCCACATATTTCTTATTCTGCCTGCGCAGCCCGCAAACTACGCGTTCTGTGCTGCATGCGCGCCGCTTTTTTTCCAAAACCGTGAAGTCTTTCTATGTCGTCAACCTCACATCCTCACTTTTGTCTCTGCCGGAACCGTTGCACTCAGACTTTGAACCTTAACATTACACCATAGCACCAGATTTCCAAGTTTAACACGTATATTTCATCCTGTTTGAAAACACCCCAAACAGATACACCGAAAATGAGTGAAAAAACACAAAATCTTATATACGTCGTGGGCCTGGGAGCGGATGGACAGAAGCATCTTACCCCTGCCGCCCGCGAAGCTGTCGCCCACGCTCGCACGGTTCTTGGCTATCGCCCCTATTGCGAGCAGATACGCCACATAACGGAAGGGAAACAATGCATAGCTTCCGGTATGGGCGAAGAGGTTGCCAGGGCCCGGGAAGCTGTTGAACGCGCAGAAACGGGTGAGGTTGTGGCCGTCATCTCTTCCGGCGATCCGGGCGTTTACGGTATGGCCGGCCTTCTTATGGAAGTATTGGAAGAGCAGGGAAATACTGATATTCACGTGGAAGTGGTCCCGGGCGTCACGGCCGCCAATGCTGCTGCCGCTGTCCTGGGGGCCCCGCTCATGAGTGACTTTGCAACCGTAAGCCTGTCCGATCTGCTTACGCCGCGACAGACCATTCGCCGCCGTGTGAAGGCGGCCATTGAAGGCGACTTTGTCACTGCACTGTACAACCCGCGGAGTAAGAACCGCTACGCCCTGCTCGACGAAACGCTGCAGATGTTTGCCCGCCACCGGGGGTCCGGGCAATGCGCCGGTTTTGTCAGGAACGCAGGAAGGGAAAACCAGCAGCGGTGGCTGGGAACACTCGGAGAACTTCCTGCAGAGAACGTGGATATGGCCACAATCATCATCATCGGAAACAGCACAACCTTCCTGAGCAACGGCAGAATGATCGCCAAACGAGGCTACCAGGTAGAAGAAAAATCCTGATCGCATAAAATGTCGAACAACGCGACAGCGCAAACCTTTTACAGCCTGTGCCTCGCCGGCACGCATTCCGGCGCGGGCAAGACTACGGTCACACTCGGGCTTCTGTCCGCTCTGAACCGGCGCGGATTCAACGTGCAACCCTTTAAATGCGGCCCGGATTACATTGACAGCGGCCATCACCGTCGGGCCGCAGGCACTACCTCGCGCAATCTGGATACCTGGATGATGACGCCTGAAGGGGTCGACCGCTCCTATGCCCACGCCTGTTCCGGCAGTGATATAGCTGTTGTCGAGGGCGTCATGGGGCTATATGACGGTGCAGCGCCGGACAGCAGCGAGGGCAGCACTGCACACGTGGCGCGAAGACTCGGTATTCCGGTCGTACTGATTGTGGATGCTAAAGCGATGGCTCGTTCCGTCGCGGCACTGGTACAGGGTTACGCCACGTTTGAAAAAGACGTCCACATCGCCGGTGTTATCGCCAACAACGTCTCGTCCGGTCGGCATGGAGAAATTCTGACCCAGGCACTGGAGGCCTACGACTTACCGCCGCTGCTGGGCTGGCTGCCGCGACGCGATGAATTGACACTGCCCGAACGGCATCTGGGGCTCATCGCTGACACGGAAAGCGGCTTGTCAGCCTCATGGTACGACACGCTGGCACAGACGGTTGAACAATATACCGACGTAGATCAACTGCTGAAACGCTGTAAAACGTCACGCCCGACACCACAGCCGCTCACTCCGCCCGCCGTACGAACGCACCAACATGCACCTTCTGCCACAACTTCAGTCCGGCTCGGAATTGCCCGCGATGACGCGTTTCACTTCTACTACCAGGATAACCTGGACATGCTCGAAGAAGGCGGCGTTGACCTCGTGCCTTTTTCGCCCCTGCGCGACAAAACTTTACCCGACAACCTGCACGGCCTCTACCTCGGCGGCGGATTCCCGGAAATGTTCGGCCAAGCGCTGGCGCAGAACACCTCCCTCCGAGCCGATATTGCTGACTTTGCGGCGCGCGGTCACGTGGTGTTTGCAGAATGCGGCGGTCTTATGTACCTCTGTCGGACCATGATCGACGCAGAGGAAAGAGAACATGATATGTGCGGCGTCATTCCCGCCATGACACAGATGGAACCCCGGCGCCGGCGATTGGGATACGTCATAGCCGAAACCGCTGCGGATGGCATATTCGGCCCTGCCGGAACGGCATTGCGCGGGCACGAATTCCACTGGTCGTCTCTGGCTGATGTACAGGAAGAAATCAGCCCGGCCTTTACGATCCGTCATCCCTCCGACCCACGAACGGAACCGAAATCTGTCGGCTTCCGCCTGAACAACGTTTGGGCATCGTACATACACCTTCATTTTGCCAGCAACCCCGACGCTCTGCAAACATTGGTCAACGCTTTAAAAACCAATACCCACGCCGATACATACTGAACACCTTAAGCACAAAGTTCAACCCTGAATGGCGGCAAAACTCATCCTTATAAGACACAGCGCTGTACAGGCCAATACAGAAAAACGGTATACAGGCAGTCGCAGCGATCCTTCGCTTACGGCGGAAGGCAGAAAGCAGGCCGAAGACTTGGCGCAGCGTATCAGCCGCGGGCAGAACGTCGACCGCGTGCTGGCCAGTCCTTTGGCCCGGGCGCACGAGACGGCGGAGAAAATCGCCCAGGAAAAAACGCTTGCCGTAGACTATGACCCCCGTCTAAAGGAAATCGACTTCGGACGCTGGGACGGCAAAACCTTCTCCGAGATTCCACCCGCGGACAAATCGTATATAACCCAGTGGGTCGAGGAACCTTTGACTTTCCGTTTTCCGGAGGGCGAAGCAATTTCCGCGTTTCTGGAACGAACGAATGCCGTGGCGAAAGATTGTATCAACAGTCCTGACAGAACAATCTGCGTTGTTACGCACGGGGGAAACGTCCGGGCAATGATCTGTTACTGCCTCGGGATCGATTTTTCGCACCAACACGCCTTTGCTGTCCCACCGGGAACCGTCGTTTTTCTGGAAACAGAACATATGCCCGGGCGGCTGATATCCCTCGAACCACCGGCGATCGGCTCGTAACTTCCGGACGAACGCCCCCATGTCACCTAAACGTGCGCTTTTGGGGTTATCGGCGCACCGCATGTAAGCACAATCGAATTAGAATAGCGTAGGTTGCCGATCATCCTCAGGTTCGGCGGGCCGCGTACTCTTAAACCTTGTTTTATTTTCGTCTTCAAGCCACTCCAGAACCCGATTTTTCTGCTCGGCAGTGCTGAAACAAACCTGTAAGCAATAATCTGAATAATGCATGACATCAGGCAGACGCTCTTCCCAGTACTCAATAAGTCGCTGAAACACGTTCTGTCGAATTAAGCGGATACT
Source organism: uncultured Lentisphaerota bacterium (assembly GCA_913055945.1). Classification (GTDB taxonomy): domain Bacteria; phylum Verrucomicrobiota; class Lentisphaeria; order Oligosphaerales; family CAJXKU01; genus CAJXKU01. The sequence goes on from CAJXKU010000007.1 coordinate 25,227, forward strand.
ATTTTTCTGACTGTCCCGCCCCAGAAACCGCGCCAACCCCTCTGAAACTTCCTCCAGTAATTCTCGGGCATCCAACTCAATAGAATCCCCCGGTGACAACTTATGCAGTCGACATAACAGGGCACGGTGAATCTTGGCTATAAGAACACGCCTTAGGAAATCTTGTTTGTCAGAGTCATCATAATCGTCAGCGCTGCATACAAGAAATAAGGGCGCTGGATCTGTATCTTCCTCCAACCCCCGTAGCACAACCTGTTGCTTTCCCTGCGCTGAGGCAAATTCAGCAAATTCCGCATCCCAACAATAGACGATATCTGTATCCTGCTGCTTGAGACCGTGAACCGAGTACCGCCCTGGCTTGAGCCCAGCCGCCGAAAGTTTGCCACTAAGCTGTTCCAGGCACGCCGTCATTTCTTCAAGTTCCTCTGCATTACCGATCAAATAACAGAGCAAAGGCTCCTTGAGAGGTTGGTAAACTTCCGAGAAGACATCCGCATTGCAGGCAAGCAAATGCCCCATTGCCTGTTTACTACTGCTACTTTCGGGGCCGAATGAGCCGACTTTTGCCTCGAAGTAGAGCGCTTTCTTATCGTCCATATTGTGCAACATGACGTCCGGTTTCGGTGCGTTGCTGATCTCAAGCTCACTTGAACGCAACGTCTCGGATAACTTTTCGGGAAAGCGAAAAGTGTCATCGATCAGGTGCACTTCATACCCAAGCTCGTGCAACAACGGGCGGACGTACCAGTTGTCGGACGGCTGTTCTTTCGCCATCCACAGCAATAGATTAAGCTGAAATACAGAGTCGGACAAAAGTTCACTGATTTGCATTCAGCCCTCCCCATGATCCTCGGACCGCACGTTTCCAGCTACCTTGCGAAACTCGCGATTCCCCAGCCAGGCTGTCACTTTAGGACAAACATAATGCTGGATGTTCGTTACCAGCCGATGGAAAGTATTGCCACAGGTGCCCTTCGGTAAACGGGCTACCACGCCTCGCTTGCTGAACTCAATGTCAATCGGTTGCCACAAGTGTCTGTCAGCCCCATACACGTGAACTTTTCCGGGGCCGAGGCGCATCGGTATTCCCCAGAGCCGGAACACATTCCTCTTCGTAAAAGCCAAAGACATCCAGCGGTCAAAGGTTTCCTGGTCCAGCTCTTCATCAAACGTAACAATCAACGGAACACCACCGCGATAAGACTCTCCATGCGACAACAGATTATCGGATTCAGTCTCTTGCCAAGCCACGTCTTCCGTAGCTTCCAGAACCGATTTATAAAATCGGTACAAATACCGGACGACATTTCGGTGGTCCTCAAAGCTGTCGCTCCTGTTCGTCACCTGGCCATGCTGATACAGGTCATGCCCACCCCTTCCTGTTTGCGAGGGAAACCTGAGGGTATAGAGAGCATAGAGGGGCGAATATTCGCTCTGTAAGTTCTCTAAAACTCCCCGGATCCGCCCAATCCGGTCCCCCATGGTGAAGTTGGCGTTTCGCTGTTCCGGTTCAGGGCCCCCGTGCTCATCACTGGCTTCAGAGCGGATACTATCAAATTCGTCACTGGCGTCTGAGACGTCTTCGCCATCATCAGATACTTCAAAGATGCTTTTATGCCGGAATACCATCTTCCCGAACTTGCGATCGCCCCGACAAGAAACATCCTGGTCCCACAATAATTGGAGCAACTGGCTGCTGAACCAGGCATTGTCCAAATCGGGTGAACCTTTGATCCAGTTATCGACGCGCCGTTTAGCCTCCTGCGAACCTTCCATTGTATAGAAAGCAAAAAACCGTTCATGATACGTTTCAATATACCCTACCGGTTGCACCGAAGTCTGGCCGTTTTCGTCTGTAACAGGTTGTTTTACCGTAAAAAAACAGTCGTCAACCGGCTGGAGTGAACAGCCCATGTCAGAAAATATCTGGGGTACGGGCTTCGGCGTACCCCCGTTACGAGACGAAACATGCTCCAGCAGGAAGCTTTTCACCAAAGGCAGCTTCAACCGTCTGGAATCCAGCCCTTCCTTGGCAGTCAAGGCCTGCCCATTAAAAAACCGGTAGACGTCAAACCGGTCTTTAACATTGGTTGGTGTGAGTACGGCTTCCATGATGTTATTCCTGCCTGAATAGCTTCTATCGTAATTTTGGGTATTCAGTTACTAACTTATATTCGTGTTTCTCTGCGTCCAGCCTTTGCTTTTCCCTTGATCAACCTCTGCCTCTACACCGCGGTTCGACCCCGATCCAAACCCTTTTGTTTCTGGCGCAGAGACTGCCCGTTAGCACAAAAGTGCATTGGAGGACTTCTTCGACGCTTTATAGAAATATAACCCTTACGCGTCGTAGATCTCAGCAATACTAAGCTGCCCCCCTTCTATCAACACGTGCACAGCGTTCCGCGTAAGTTTAGCCCGGGCTGCTGAAAAGTTATCAAAGTCAGTCTCCAGCTTTTGCTTTTTTTGTTCATCCTCGATACCGGCATCGCCGCCGTTAGCAAGCTCAACAATAGGAATCATATGGGATTACAAACGCTCCTTAATTCCGGACAGAATTCGATAAGCGTTCCTTTCTCTGACTGACTGAAAGTATCCGTTCGACTTCTCTTCTGTATCGAGGTAAAGTACCCACATCGTGACTTTGGGAATCAGAAAGAGATCATATAAAATGGCGGAATTATTTTTGGTCACCGGCGGCAGCCGCAGCGGCAAAAGCAGTTTTGCGTTGCAGACGGCCACGTCTTACCAGGACCCCAGAACCTTCATCGCAACGTGCCCCGTCCTCGACGAGGAAATGGCCCAGCGGGTGGAACGGCATCAATGCGAACGGCAGGGCAAGGGCTGGCACACGATCGAGGAGACCATAAACCTCGCGCAGACCGTAGACACTGTCGGCCGCGGCACGATATTGATAGACTGCTTAACGCTCTGGATGAACAATCTTATGTATGACGCAGAACAACAGGACACCACGTTCAATGAAGAAGATGCCGAGACGGCAAGTCGTCAGCTTGTGGAAGCGCTCGAGCGCTTCCAGGGACGTGCTGTTGTGGTCACCACCGAAGTCGGATTCGGGATAACGCCGGAACATGAACTTGCCCGCCGCTTCCGGGACAATGCCGGACGATGCAATCAGGTCTTAGCGGCGGCAGCAAGCCACGCCGTCTGTATGGTCAGCGGTCTTCCCATGGTCCTCAAAGAAAACGGTACCGTTCCGTCTCATTCGGCGAATTTCTTCTGAGCTTTTCGCGATTATTGACAATGAAAAGAAAATACAGGGCGGCCCAGCGGGCGAACGAATCGAAATTCTGCTCATGGAGCTGAACAATTCAAGCAGGTATAGGATGTCATGACCCCCTTTATTACAGCTTTGCGCTTCCTGACAGTTCTCCCGGTACCGGGAAAAACCAGTATCACAGCTCAATCCGTTGCAAGATCCATCCCCTATTATCCGGCGGTGGGCATTATCATAGGCATTATCATGGCTCTGATATGCGTGGGGGCGGATGCAGTGTTCCCTCCGCTTGTCACAAGCGTCCTCCTTGTGCTTGTACTCAGCGTCATCTCCGGCGGATTACACCTGGATGGACTGGCCGACACCAGTGACGGCTTATTCAGCGCGCGACCACGCAATGAGGCGCTTTCCATCATGAAAGACAGCAGTACAGGCGTTATGGGCGTGATCGCTCTCGTACTCGTGTTACTGCTCAAAATTGCGGCTTTGACGAGTCTGTCGGACGCGGTCCGATGGGAGGCGGCGTTCCTGATCCCCGTTGCCGGAAGGTGCAGTCTGGTGTACATGTTGTACGCCCTACCCTACGCGCGCTCATCATCCTCCGGGCTCGGGAGTATGTTTTTCGGCCGAACATCGACCCCGACCGTCGCAAGTGCAGCTCTCATTTTCACTGTATGCGCACTTGTAACAACCGGACTGCCCGGAATTGCTCTGCTGATTATCGCAGGCCTGAGCTGCTTCCTGTTCACGCTGTACATAAAACAACGCCTCGGCGGCGGCACCGGCGACACCACCGGTGCGCTGGCCGAAATCGTGGAAACCGTCACCGCCCTCGCCTTAGCAGCCCTGCTCGTATGAAACTGCGTTTAGCGTTTCAAACTGCGTTTAACATATCGTTACCATCGAGGATGTTTTCGTCACGCTGGACGCAGTCCCTCGTATGAGACTAACTGCGTTAAGCGATTC
>CAJXKU010000008.1 GCA_913055945.1 uncultured Lentisphaerota bacterium
AGGCCGGAACATACCGGAGACAAAGTCTCGCCGCGGGGTGTCAGGGCGGCTCCGCCGCCCGGCGGGTTGGCTCGTATCGTTTTCTAGCCGGGCGATTTCATTCACTTTTCGGCAACGCTTTCAGATTATCTATAAGGAGCTCTCGTTTATTGGCGGTATAGACGAGCACATAAATTCTTCGAGTTTTTTCCGGATTCTTCAGAGGAGACTTAAACTCCCAGTCGACATCAGCGGATTTGAAATTACCGCCCGTTAAGTCGAAAGCGGTTCTTCTGTTCCAGCCCGGCGTAACGGTCTTCCTCGATGTTTCGTAATATTTCCCTGTCCAGAACCCAAGAGCAATCGGAAGCGGGGCATCCCCCGAAACCTTTACATCAAGGGTTATTCGTTCATACCCCGACAAATCCTGGCTCTTCTCATATTTTCTTACCATCCCCGCTTTATGATTCTCGCCCTGGGTCGAAGTCAAAGAAAGCAGCGCATTCTTTTCTTCTCCGGTTACCTTTTCCAACTCGCAATCATTTGCGTTAGGCCACGATACAGACGCCCATTTCAAATCCCCTGAAAAATCCTCAATTATCTTTGCGGCCATCTTTTTCTGTCCGGATTCCTCAGCTTCCTCAACTATTTCCGCGTTCGAGCTTCCCCCCTCTTTTTCTTTCGTGGACGTTCGTTCTCCAGATTGCCTTTTCCCCTTGCTGGGCGCGGACGCCGGGACAAAAAGTTTATCCAGTTTCCCCTCTGCCGTTGCTTTCTCGTTTACACTCTGCTTTATATCAACAACCTTCCCGTCTTTAACTTTGATACGCCCTTGCCATTGATCGCCTTTGTAGAAAAAGACCTTCGCCCCATCTGTCCACCCGGCAACACTATCCGCCTCACCCAGAACATTCTGCATCTGGGCCCTGCTTGCCCCCATAGAGACTGGACAGTTGCCCGCAGGCCGATCTTCACCGTTTTCTGCCAACAGCCACGGCGTAAAGACCAACACCATTGCTGCTACAGCAGCCCCGACGTTCCAGTTAAACCAGACCATATTGATCTCCCGTTACGGCTTAATGTTACATCACACTTTCCGAACCACCATACATGCTGACCCCTTTGTTTTCCACTGCTGCCCCGTATCCTCATTCCCCGTCCGGTGACGTCGGCGTCCAATTACGCAACTTTGCTCTGCCCCACTCTACAATCAACCCTACGTCGTCCCGACACAACAAAAAAGCAGATCCTGCACACACCGCTGCTGCAGCGACCCCCGAAATCACAAGACTCGGAGCAACTTTGCGCAGTACCACCAGGCGCTCCGCAACTTCCGGCACAGGCACGACCTGAATATAGGCCAAGTACGTCCCATATGCGACCATTCCCGTAAGCAGGGTTACGACCAGCACTTTCGCGCCGAACACCGCTGTTTCTTTCGGGGGAAAACAGGGAACGAACCGCTTGAGTACGCCGCCGAGTGTGACCACTTTTGCAATTTTGCTCAAGGTGAAACCTAAACTAACCGCCGCGACCGCCCATAACCCTCTCCACCCCAAATGGACAACGAACAGATAACTTATTCCTATCGTCAATGCGGAGAAAATAATCCCGATCACGGTCACCAGAAGCATACGACGATCCGCAAAATAGGTCTGCATGAAAATGCACTCCAGCGCAGCAAAAGGCAGGACCAGCGTATAACAGGCATTCGCCGTAGCCGCCTGCACCGCGGAGTCAAAGCCGTAATGCCCCCCCTGAAACAACACTTGTGTAACCGGCAGCGACAACGCAACGAATACGATTGCCAGCGGACTGCACATCAAGAGTGTCAACCTGGAGCCTGTGGTCACCATAGCCCCCAGTCTGTCCTTTTCCTTTCGGGTCACCATCTCGCAGAAAAACGGAAGCATGGCAATACTCACCGCATACGGCCCCAGAAAACTGAGCGTCTGATAAATCTTCCGCCCGAACGCTGTGGCCGACATCACGCCTTCCTCGAGCACACTGAGCACCAGAATATTGTTGTACGTATCCCGAAGTTTCGCAAACAGGATCCCTGCAATCAATGGCGCTACCAGTAAACCAAATTTTCGCAAAGCAGGGTTGCGCCAATTACATCGGGGGCGGAAAAATTTCACCTTTCGCCCGAGCCCTGCGAGATGGGATCCAAGCTTCAGCAGACTCCCCAGGACAGCGCCCACGACAAACACTACGACAGCCTGCTTTCCGTCCACTTGAAAGTTCAGCGCCCATGCGAGCGCCAGGGCAACCACGATACCGCCTTTGAATAGCGCATCCCCCAACGCCGCGAGGAAAAAGCGCTTGTAGGCGTTCAGCAGCATATACGTCGTCGAGCCCAAACTCAGCCCGAACAACCCCAGAACCATGTACCGTGCATACACGGGCGCCATCTCCATATATACCGGCGCCTTGTCTGATTCCTCCCATGCTGTTAACAGTTTTACCACGCTTTCGGGGACAATCGCCACGGTGCCCACAACCAGCGTAATGAGGATAAACTGAATAGTAAGAATCGTATTACCGAAATCCCATGCCTTTTTCTCACCGTTTTCTTTTTCTTTTTCGTTCATAAACACCGGGAGGAAGGCGGGCCCCAGCGCTTCCTCCCCGATAAAGAAAAGCATCAGCAGCAATCCTTCGTAACCGAAGACGAACAAGTCGCGAGTGACTTCATCGCACAACTGCCCCACCAGCATATACTGGACAGGGCTGACCAGCTTCATACAGCCGTGAGCGACCATAATGAGTATGCCGGCCCGGATGATGTGCCGGCCTGCATGCCGGCCGCCTCCGGCAGAAACGTTCTCTTTCCCTATATCAGGATCAGTCATAGATTTCAACTCGAGTTCTGAACGTCGCGGATTTTTTACAAATCCGAGGTATAGCGTGACGACGAGATTTTTTGAGAATGTATCTCACTTTCTACTGCGACCGCGGCGAATGAGGAGTTCAAAACAGGACTCCTTCTCCTTCGAGGTATGTTTCAGTGCGCAGGGAATGCTCGGTCCATGAACGAACGCGTTCCTGATTGAACCTGCTGTCCCGAAGCTCAGACATCTCCCCACGTGACTTTCCCGCCTAACGCGGATCACACTACCACGACTGTCGGTCCAGACTTCGGTACTGAACCGCCTCTATCACATGCTGGGCGCTGATATCCTTCTCGTTCTCCAGATCCGCTATCGTCCGTGCGAGCCGAAGGATACGGTCATAAGCCCTGGCACTGAGATTCAGATCTGCAATCGCATTTTTCAACATACTTTTGGCGCTTTCGTCAGGCTCACAGAAGGAATGCAACTGACTGGGCGTCATCTGAGCATTCGTACGAACCCCGTCACCGTCAAAGCGCTCATTCTGCCGCTCTCGCGCCGCAACCACCCTCGACCGGATATCCGCAGAGCTTTCCCCGTCCGGCCGGTTGAGCAACTCCTGGTCCTGCACCGGCGCTACTTCTACATGAATGTCTATCCTGTCCAGCAGCGCTCCGGAAACGCGGGCACGGTAACGCTGAATCTGTCCCTGCGTACAGCGACACGGACGCTGTACACTTCCGTAATGACCACACGGACAGGGGTTCATCGCACTCACCAGCATAAAGGCGGCAGGAAATGTACTTGATCCTCCCGCCCGGGAAATCGTGACGGACCCCGATTCCAAAGGCTGCCGCAGGACCTCCAGAACATTGCGTTTAAACTCCGGCAGTTCATCCAGAAAAATGACCCCGTTATGGGCGAGACTGATTTCTCCCGGCCGCGGAATGGTCTGGCCGCCCAGCAGTCCCGCATCGCTCACGGTGTGATGTGGTGCGCGGAAAGGCCGTTCTGTAATCAAAGCCTGATTCTTCTCAAGAAATCCCCCGATACTGTGCACCCTCGTTACCTCCAGGGCTTCATCCAGAGTTAAACGCGGTAACACAGACGGTATCCTCTTCGCGAGCATTGATTTACCCGTGCCGGGCGGTCCGAGAAGCAGCATATTGTGCCCACCCGCCGCGGCAATTTCAACAGCCCGTTTTGCAGTTTCCTGACCTTTGACATCCGCGAAGTCTATATTATCTGCCCCGGCTGCCTGCTCGTACAAGTCATTCACATCGATGCGAGTCGGTTCAAGTTGTTCTTCACCCCGCAACAGCGAGACCGCCTGCTGAAGGTTATCCACTCCGTACACATTGATATTCTGGGCGACTGCGGCTTCCGAGGCATTCGGAGAGGGAACAAGAAGATCTTTCATACCGCAACGTTCTGCATGAAGACCAATGGGCAGACAACCGTTTACGGGCCGAACAGTCCCATCCAGAGCCAACTCCCCCACGATCATCGTCTTCTGCAGCTGGCCCCGATCGATCTGATTACAGGCACCGATCATCCCCAGAGCGATCGGCAGGTCGAAAGCGGATCCTTCCTTCCGGACATCAGCGGGGGCGAGGTTAACCGTGGTCCGTCCTTCCGGGGGGAAGAACCCGTTACTCACCATAGCGGACCAAACACGCTCCCTGCTTTCCCGGATCGCTGTGTCCGGCAATCCAACCACGTTAACCAGCGTATCATTGCCCGCGCCACTGGCGTTCACCTCTACTTCAACCGTATACGCTTCGATTCCCTGTATGGCGGCACTCCAGGTTTTCGTCAGCATGAGCGTCACTCCCTTGGTCACTCAAACAAAAATAGACAATACGGGGGTCAAAGGAAAACACTGCTAAAAAGAACCAGAAATTGCTACTTTAAGCCATTTACGGCGGAAAACAACGGCGACTGTCTGGTTTGATCGATACGGCTCAATGCAATTGTCATACGAGCCAAGCCGCCGGACAAAGTCCGAAGACTCCTGCGTAGTTGTATGTTCGAGGGCCAACGGCCCGATTTCATATCATAGCCCAGGGTGGAATTCCGGACCGCTGTGCGGGGCGGAATGGAACCCTGGGAACCCGGATATCCAAAACATATCGCGCTCTGAAAGAGCGCCTCATTTCCTCCTTTCGCCTTTTAACCTAAAATTTAGGTTTACCCCTGTCCCCTTTCAATCCTTGGCTTAAAGATCGTGGCATGGACCGATCCTCCTTGATGAGGTGCGCTTACAGCGCACGATATTTACGGCATGTTCTGTACCCAGGGTTGTGTTCCACGCCCGTGGGGCGCGGAACTCCACCCTGGGCTCATATGAGCGCGGGCCTTCGGCCCTCCAAAGATCGGCAGTGCCGATCGGTAAACTGATGCCAAGGCACTCCACCGGACAAAACAGCACGGGCTTTCCTTGCGTGCCTGATCGGAATCGAAATCGCTATCGAAATCGGAATGCCGGACGATTCAGTCCTTCTTCACCGAAAATGTCCATTTCCGATTGAAGGCATAGTTGAACCCGGTACCCGCAATTATCCCTGCAATCGCACTGATCATAGGATAACTCACCATGATCGTGGAAGACAGTGCCACACTTATTCCCCAGTTCAATACGGCACCTACAGCACAACTGCCACAAAACATCACGTATTGTCTGGGAATACTCCCCGCAGAAGCATAGTTAAACGTAAATTTCCGATTCCAGATAAAATTCCAGGACATAGCCAGCCAGATTGCAACCGCACGCGCCAGCACAAAAGGCAGAAGCTTCAGAAGCATCCACAAGCTCAACAGGTCCACAGCAACCCCTGTCCCCCCCACCAGACAGAATTTCAAAAAACAGGTCCACCGTTCGTATTTGTAATCCATCAGCCGCAGCACATGCCAGACATACTTGAGCTGCTCGCCAAATGTTAACTTGCTCTCCCCGAATTTGCGATTACGAAAGTAAATGGGGACTTCTTTTATGTTCTGACAGTGACACTTGACCATCAACTCGAGCCCGATCTTGTAGCCGACCGGGTTCAGCCGTTCAGCCGCCTCAAGCGTCGTACGCCGAATGGCGAAAAAACCTGCCATAGGATCGGCAATATCAACCAGCGGCCGGGCCATCAGTGTGGCTATCCTGGAATTCAGCGCCCTAAGCACCCCCCAGGTATCCTCTGTGCCTCCACCTTCCACATACCTGCTCCCGATGGCCATATCAACCGTTTCATCGTCCAGGGCTGCGACAAGATCCGGAATCCGTGCCGGCGGATGCGAGAGATCCGCGTCCATGACAACCAGAATTTTTCCGCACGCCTCCTGCGTCCCCCGTAATACCGCTCTGGACAGCCCGCGTTTTCCTTTCCTCCTGACTATACGTACCGGATAAGATGCCCCCAGATCCCTGCATAGCTCCACAGTGCCATCACCGCTTTCATCGTACACCACAATAATCTCCCCGCCACCGTCTCTGCAATGAAGCTGTTGCGCAACTTGCGGGATAAGATGAGATAGATTATCCGCCTCTTTGTAGGCCGGAATTATGACGGAAATTTCCGGATGATCAGACTCGTGTGCCATCGCGCATGCCGATTTATTCTCTGGCGAAGATAGCCTTAAAATGCTTTAAGTTGTCAAGGGAGACTATAATTATACGTTTGCATCCACAGCTCAAGAATCAGCAAAGCGAACAGCCCGTAGCTGTAATCGCCTTTCTCCGCCGCATGAGCCTCCAGCAGAGACATCAGGCCACTTCGTTTGAACAATCCCGAACGGGCAAGTTCTCCCTCCAGCAGTAATTCCCGGGTCTGTTCATACCACTCCTGTCTGAACCAGCGGGCAAGGGGAACGCCAAAGCCCATTTTGGATCGTTCGAATATATCAGAAGGCAACAGATCGCTGAATGCAGTGGCTAAGATACACTTACGCCGACGACCGCTCTGTTTCCACCGATACGGCATCTGAAGCGCGGATTCCGCTACCTCAGGATCGAGAAAGGGACTTCTCACCTCCAGACCATAGGCCATTGATGCCCGATCCACCTTTGTCAGGATATCATTGTTCAGGTAGGTGGATATATCCACCTCCATGATCGTATCCACAAATCGTCTGTGCGGCCGCACGAATCTTTCCAGCACCTCCACATCCCGACAATTGCGCACGGCGTTGTGCATTTGCGGTGTGTATATCTGCTCCCGTAACGAAGTCGGGAACCGCGAAATAAGCGCAAGATACCGCTCAATCCCGTCTGACTGACTGATTTCGATAAGCCGACGCAGTTGCCCCGCAAGTGTACGCTCTTCCTTCTTGGCCGGCAGCACAGAAAGAAGCGTGCGCCCGACAGCCCGTCGCAGGCTGCGCGGACAGAGACTTAACGCCTGCATTATGTGCATGACACGATAACGGTAGTACCCGCCGAAAAGCTCATCCGCGCCATCGCCGCTTAACGCCACCTTTACATGCTGCCGGGTAAACGCCGAGAGTAAAGCGGTGGGAAGCATAGATGCATCGGCAAAAGGTTCTTCAAATCTACGCGCAATTTTCTGTATATACCGGAAATCACCGGGATTCACTTCCTTGCAGTGATGCTCGGTGCCGAGCCTGTGCGCTATGCGTTCAGCAATATGCCGCTCATCATATTTCTGTTCCGGAAAACCGATCGAGAATGTGCGAACCGGCTGCTCTGAACACTGCTGGGCCAGTGCACAGATCAGACCGGAATCCATCCCCCCCGATAAAAACATTCCGACCGGCACATCAGCAACCATCCGGCGGGCCACCGCGCTCTGCAAACTTGTACGCAGGTTCATCGCGGCCTCCCGATAACCCACGTCTTCTTTATCCCCGTCGCCGACAAACGGAGACCAGTAGGAATGCATGTCCATGTCACCGCCCTTCCAGACGGCATAGCAGTGCGGCGGAAGCTTCCCTATCCCGCGGTAAACGGAGCGCGGCTCCGGCACGTATTGATATTCCAGGTAATCGTGGATACCCGTTAAATCCAGCTCGTCCGATACCCACGGAAGTGCAACCAGCGCCTGAGGCCCACTGGCGAATGCTATCCGATCGCCCTCCTGGGCGTAGAAAAGCGGCTTTTGGCCGAACCGATCCCGGGCGAGAAACAGCGTATTATCGCCGAGATGAAGAATCGCAAACGCAAACATGCCATTGATCTCTTCCAGAAAATCGGCACCTTTCTCCTCATAGAGATGTAACAACACTTCAGAGTCACTTTCCGTGCGAAAGGAATGCCCTCTTGTACGCAGTTTTCCCCGGAGACGCTGATAGTCATACACTTCCCCGTTACAAACCAACGCAAGAGAACCGTCCTCGTTCGTAATCGGTTGACGGCCACCATGCACATCGATGATCGACAGACGCCGGTGCAAAAGGCCCGCTGCGCCATTCACTAAAACGCCCTCGTCATCCGGCCCGCGTTTTAAAAGGGGAGACACCATCCTTCGCAGATGGTCCTCACTCGCCCCCTCTTTTAAATCAATGTATCCGGCAATTCCGCACATCAGTCCAACGTTTTTGGCTTTCGTTCCTCGTGTGTCATATTTAGTTCAATTCCGTATTATATGGTCCGTACTCGTAACACCCACTGTCTCACCGCCCCACTGTCTCACTGACTCACCGATTCACCGCTACACCGATTCACTGAGTCACTGCCTCACTGAGTCACTGACTGTCTTTGCCCAGCGCCTTCCGCACATATTCCGGCGAATACCGCGTTGCCTGGTAAATCCCCATGGTGCCTTTTATTTCAAACGGAGGTTTGTATTCCCAGACGATTTCCTTGTCCTCGGTTACTTCAAAAAGTCTCCGTTCGTTGCCCGAACATATGAATATGTTACCATTCGGCAATTTCTGAACACCGGATATCGCCCCGCTGTAAAAGCTTTCTTTCGGGCTTCCATGATATTCCCAAACGACTTCCTCTTCGAGCGGATCCACTTCTACAACGCGGGACCATCCCCTTTCAGGCGGATTGAAATCGCGCCCGTTATCAAACATCAACAAGTGACCGTTCGGAAGCATCTGCACGTCGTGCTGCCCCTCAATCTCGCCATTTCCCCATGCCCACACGATCTCGCCGGATTCCCGATCTATGACCCCGACCACAGAAAGCCTGCGATAACTGAACAACAGGTTTCCTTTCTCGAACCGGGGATCTTTTTCTCCGCTGGCGTTTTCCGGTATAACAGCCACAGTATTGTTGTGAGCCCAGTCGAAATCCGCGGCCTCATCTTTGTGTTTCTCTTTCATTTTCGACCAGTCCAGTCCCAGCCGCTCCACGAGTTCCTGCACGTGATTCTCCCCGTGCCATTCCCATACAAGCTTTTTTGAGTCAGTGATCTCAATGATATAGGGATTCCGCTTCAGTTCCGGTCCCAAAGCTGGAACCATGCCGTCCCGAATGCAATGAATCAGGAAATTTCCGTTATCCAGCACACGAAAATCGTGATCGCTCCGGCAATGGTAATACCACTGTACTTCGCTGTCCGGTGAAAGCCTACGTAGCCCGGCTCGTTTGATAGCTGTTCGGTCGCGCGTAATGTAAAACAGGCTACCGTCAGGCTGAAGTTTCGCCAACTGCACGCTCGTGTCCACTTCCCATCGGTGATGAATACGGCCTTTCATATCGACCAGATAAATGTGCGCTTTCTCGCCCGCCCTGAGCTCGTCATGGGTGGAACAGAACAAGGTATACCCTTTATACGCTTTCTCCGGTTTATGAATCGTCGGCCGCCCCCACTTGGATCGGGCCAGCTCATAATCGGAGATGTTTTTATTTCGTTTTACTTTCTCCCGATCATGTTCTGTCTTCGGTTTCTGTTCCGGTGCTTGGGGTAGAGCGTATTGATAAAAAGCGACCACGCCCAGACAAATAAGAAGGACCACGAGCACGATACGAAGCATCAAGTTATAATATTTCATAATCACACCTTAACGTCAGTGAACAATGGGAGACCCCAGCCAGCCGGAAATGTGGTACCGCGCCTGCTTATTTACGTTCAGCTTCTGAACCAGCTCGCGGGGTAAGCCTCTGTTGCTTCCCTGTACGGATAATTTCCGTCGCGCCTGCAGGACCCCGCTTATATCCAGACGGCTGCGCGATATCGGCTCTTTCATTCTGATCCGCCCCTGTACCTTGCCCTGCAATTTTCGGGTCGCAAACCGGCACCGCGTTATTTTCAATGTGGACACATTCCGTTTCCACAGCATTTTTAGAGGAGAAAGTCGAATATTCTGCACCCCATACAGTTCCTGATCAAGCGCCATGGTCGCATCTTTGAGCACGATTTCCTGCTTCCGTTCTTCTGTTCCCTCAGCCGGATACTCCCTGTACCTGAAGCGCCCTTTCCCTGTACCCGCAATCCGGCCGTCGAGCGACTTCTGCAGCACCTGAATCTTCTGCAGCTTAAGACCGCTGAAAACAACATCAACGAGCAATCTGCGCCCTCCGGAACTCGATGCCTGCTGAAAAGCTCCCTCAAAAACACCGGCGAAAGCTTCTCCCCTGAAACTCACTTTGTTGATTTTTGCCAGCACAACATTGAAATCCGGGTTAAGGGTGAGGCGCGAAATTTCCGCAACGGTCCTATTCCTCCGTTTCACCCTCACAGAATGCATCGCAAGACTCCCAGGAAAACGCAGGCTGACCTCCCCGATCGCTAACGATACCGAGGAGGGGGTCGTTCCGGCAAATCTGCGCTCGACGATTCTTTTTACTCGTTCTTCGGGAAACAACAGATACGAAAAGGCACATACCATCACTGCAAAAAGAATGAAATAGCAGATACCTAACTTCCAACTCACATTACTGAATGCGCATTTCACCACCCACATCACCTCACCGTCTCACTGTCTAACTGGTTCACTGACTCACTGCTTTTTCCCCAAGCGCCTCATGCACGTATTCCGGCGAATAGCGGGTCGCCTGATAAATACCGTACGTTCCCTTGATCTCGAAAGGCGGCGTATACTGCCACACAATCTCTTTGTCGGGTGTAACTTCAAACAACCGCCGCTCTGCACCAGAACAGATAAAGATGTTTCCGTTGGGTAACTTCTGCACGCCGGAAATGCCGCGACTGTAAAAACTTTTTCGCGGATCACCATGATACGACCAGACGATTTTTTCGCTTAATGGATCAACCTCGACGGCCCGACTCCACCCTCGCTCGGGCGGAGTTTTATCGCAACCGTTATCAAACATCAGCAAGTGCCCATTCGATAACATCTGTACGTCATGCTGACCTTCAATATGTCCCGGTCCCCACGCCCATACGATCTTGCCTGTGTCCCGGTCGATCACCCCCACCACCGAAAGTTTCCGATAACTGAAAAGCAGATTCCCTTCCTTAAAGCGCTCGTCCTTTTCACCGCTGGCATTTTCCGGAATTACAGCCACGGTATTGTTGTGCGCCCAATCAAACCGGGCCGCTTTCCCTTTGTACTTCTTTTTCATCCTGTCCCAGTTTAACCCCATAGATTCCACCAATTCCTGAATGTGATTTTCCCCGTGCCACTCCCAGACCAATTTTTTGGAAGGTGTAATCTCGATAATAGAGGGGTTCCGCTTTAATTGCGCCCCCAGGGAGGGGACCATCTCGTCCTGAAGGCAGTGAATCAGAAGATTACCGTTATCCAGAACACGAAAGTCGTGATCAATCCGGCAGTGGTACCGCCAAAGCACTTCGCTGTCCGGCGCCAGCCGCCGCAGGCCCGCCTGCTTGATGTTCGAGCGGTCCCGCGTTGAGTACAAGAGGGTCCCATCCGGCATCAATCTAGGCAATTGCACGGTCGTTTTCACTTTCCACTTGTGGTATATCTCCCCCTTCATATTCACCAGGTAAACGTGCGCTTCTTCGGTACGAGGCCAGTCCCCGTGCGTTGAACAGAAAAGGGTATATCCGCGATACGCTTTGTCCGGTTTGTAAACGGAAGGACTCCCCGCTTCAGAACGCGCCAGCGCCCGGTCGGAACGTTCCCGCCTCGGCTGGGCTTTCTGTGCAGTACCCCCGCTGCCCGACGGCTCCGGAAGGAGCAATGAATAAAAAACGGTGACGCAGACGTAAGCTGCCACCGCAACGAGAAAGATATGAATTACGCGACGATAATGCTTCATAGCATAACTGCTTCTTTAGGTACGAACCTCACATTAATGAACCATGGGGGAAAACAAGGGCCCCGTCACTCTTAAAGAAACACCGTTTTCCGATGCCGCCTGCGCCATAAACTCACTTCGGGGCTGACCCTTACCCTGACCTGGTTGCCTCTCAGTACGAGCCTGCACATGGAGCGTAAAGTTGACACGGCTATACGCAAGCGGCTGTGCAAGGCGTACATGGCCACCACCTCGGCCTCTTAATCTTTTTCCCTGAATTCGGACTTCCTTAATGGTAAGTTTCGTCCCGTCTATCACGAAAGAAGCCTGCAACGGCTCGAGCGCTACTCTCTTTATGCCGCGCAAAGGCTTGGCCAGAACAACCGCCCCTTCTTTGACCGTTATGCCACCTTTTCCTGAGGCCTTCGCTTGCCCCCTGCTCCGGTACAATATTTGTCCGTTAGCGTTTCCCTGGAAATTCACGCCCGACATTCTATCGCTCAAACCGGAAATCCCGCCGAGATCAACCCCGCCGAAACCAAACCGCAGTACCATTTCTTCTTTGCTTCCCCTGCTGTATCGCAACCTTCCGCGGAAACGGCCTGAAAATGCTTGCCCTTGAAATCTGACGCCTTGCCCGCCCTTGAAAAGCATGGGCAAATCGGGCTTAAGAATAACGTTCGGAATCTCGGCAATTGTACGCTCCTGCCTCCGCAATTCCACAGCGTTCAGTGCAACGCCGGGCGGGAAACGAGGAACTACCCGGCCTACGTGCACAGAAAGCCCTTCCGGCAGCTGCTCGTTGAGCCTGAACACCGTAAGCCGCTTGACCTGCTCGGAAGGGAAGAACAGGTATAACGCCCCGACAAGCGCCGCCAGCCCCAGAAAGAAATAAAGTACGCCCTGCGTCGTCTTCGGTCGTTTTGTAAACACGCGCTTCAAGTTGTACACTGTCTGCTGATTCATGCGCAATTAACGGGGCTTCGATTTCAGGTTTACATTTTTATACATGTTGAAGTAATACTGGCTCAGGCGGCTACGGCTCGGATCCAGCACCACGATGTTGAACCCGTGCGGATACACCGAACAGAAAACCCTATCCACCCGAAACGTTGATCCCGCTGCGAAAGGTAAGCCTGACCGCCCGGAACTCTGCAACATAACATCGTAACCGCTCGCGGCATAATTTAACCGCACAATGCCGGAATTGTTCAGCTTTTCCTTTATTAAGCTGCCTCCGCGGAAAACAGCAGCATAGGAGCCGTTCGGTTCCAGTTTACCGATCCTGCTTCCCTTCTGCTTAAAAACCCGCACCACTCTCCCCGGTATACTGGAAATTCCGCCATGCTTGATGACACAGACCAGATCTCCCTCATCACGATTCCTTTGAAAAACCTCTGTCATGCGCAGTGCCGGCCCGCTTTTGTCAGTATAAAACGGCCAAGGCGCCAGTTCCGAAGCCATCCGCCCCCCTTGAGGCATTACAAGAGCGTAACCGTCCAGCATGCCCGTATTGACATCTGCAGAAGAATCGAACGGACGCAAATAGCTGCACTCGCGCACCACATACAGAGCGTCCTGCTTAAGCTCACCGCTGCGATAGTCTCTCACCAATTTTTTCATGTATTCGCGCCGTTTCTGCCTGTTTACCCGAGCAACCTGACCAGCGTTAATCGTGTTTCCATGGTCCGCCGCCAACAAAGCCAGGGGCACGCAGTCCTGCTCGGACCATCGAGGCGGGACCAGACAAACGTGCCGGTACTTCTCCATAATCCTCTGCCATTTTTCTGAAACCAGCGGATTCCGCCAGAATTGAACCTCGGCCTTGTTGTTTTCACTGAGCTCAATCACGTCCTTATTGTACTTCTCGCCAGCGAACCAGGGGTAAACATCCGCGACCTGTAAAGGTACGATCATCGCCATAACCCCCGCAGCCGGCACGGACTTTCCATGGCGGTAAAGAACCGCAAGCGCACCAAACATAATCATGTACGTAACGGGCCAGAAAAAACGGCCGCTGGCGCGGAAGGTATCCGCAAGACTACTGACAAAAGCGGGCAACGGGTACTCCAGAAGCACTTTGTCACCTAGACTAACCACGTTGGAAAGCGAAACTACGAACAACACCCCCCCTGCTATCAGCAAAGGGGACTCACGTCTCAGGTCGAAGGCACATCGATACTTAATACTAAGGTATAATGCCACC
Organism: uncultured Lentisphaerota bacterium; assembly: GCA_913055945.1. Lineage (GTDB taxonomy): Bacteria > Verrucomicrobiota > Lentisphaeria > Oligosphaerales > CAJXKU01 > CAJXKU01. Next base: position 14,144 of record CAJXKU010000008.1, read on the forward strand.
ACGACAAGAAGGATCAACCCCACCCCCCAGTAATTGAACCCTGCCCTCTGCGCCTCCGTAACAAGATCCACGGGAGGCAGAAACGTAAAATCATGATACGGCGCAGGATTCAAAGGAGCTAACAGATTCATCGAGTGGTAGCCAAAGCTGCTCACACCTCTCTGAGCCGATTGAACGCAGAAGTACCCGATCGCCCACATACAAAGCAGCGTAAGGGTGACCCCCGAAATACCGTACTTCGCAACTGAAAAAACGGAGCGACGCCCCTTGCACAAAAGAATTTTTCCCAAGTAAGCCACCCAGATAAATAACACCATCGTCAGCAGATAAGGGTGGATCATTGCAGTTGCAAGTAACAGCAATACCCACTTTATATGGTCCTTGCGCTCATCCTCCTTGAAGTAAAGATGCAGCGCCGCCACCAGCGTCCAATGCGCCACCAGCGACTGATGAACCCCGGAATGCTGTTCCATCACAGGCGACAGCAGAAACAGAAGACTCCCCAGCCCCAGAAGAACGGAATTGGAGGTAATGCGTCGTAACAGCAGGCACGCAAAGACGCCTTGCAGCGCGTAGCAGAGCAACAGCCACAAGCCGTGATACTGGAAATACTTCGGAAGGGCAAAAGCCAGCAGCTTTAACGGTAGCGCGATCAGGGGGATGGAATCCGTGTAAACAATACTGGTACCCTGCGGATACTGGAAATTCTGAATGAACCCCAGCGGCCAGTGCCATGATTCGCCCCGGAAGAAATGCCAACCCAGAAAATGCTGCCCCGCATCCCCCTTCATCGTCCATGCAATAAAAGTCGGGTCAAGAATGTAAAGTTTATGGATAAAGAGAAAGACAACGATGCCTAACAACGCTCCCAGCAAAAGAGCGCCCCTTGGGTAAATCTCAAAATCGTCCCATCGCGGTCTTCCTATATTCAGATTCCACGGCATAATATCAAGCATCTTATTTCGAAAAGCGAAAACGTTGTTGCGGTCTCCCTTCACCCTTCTTGTTTTACTCGCCGAGCGATCCGCCAGACTTTTAACAATTCGACGGCGATCATGGGAGCATGCCTGAACTTCACTTTTGATCCTTCCTGGTGGATCCATTGCGTCAGCGGCATTTCATAAACCTGACGGTGGACGTTTTCTTCTCCCAGGATCTCTCGACTTCTGCACATAATCTCCAGATCAAAACACCACTGGGTTCGGAACGGTTCCTCAAACACTTTCTCGGCCAATTCCCTCGTGAACAGTTTGGCCCCGCACTGGGTATCATAGACGGCAAGCCCCACCACGACCGAAGCCAGCGTCGCGAACCCGCGCCCCAGGTAATGGCGCCATGCCTTGCGCCGCACATCCGCACCCAGTCTTTTCAGGCGCGCGCCCATGACAAGCTTCACATCCGGATGCCGGGACATAAAATCGCGGAAACGCCATACCTCTGTCAGCGGAGCGGATAAATCGGCGTCCCAGAAGCCCACATAGTCCGCGCTTGTATGTTGCAAAGAATACTCAACCCCCCTCCGCACAGCTGCACTTTTACCCTCGTTGACTTCTCGGGAGAGTATATGAACCCGCCCAGGGGCGTATTCACGTATTTCCGCTAATAATGGATGCGTAGCGTCGGAGCTGCCGTCGTCCACAAACACAAAATGCACATTATCTGATTCGTCCAGGAACGTCTCGATTGTCTTAACAGAGAGTCGATCACCCTCGTTGTAGCAGGGAATGGTAATAACCACCAACGGTTTGTTATCAGTTGACATCATACGCTGCACCTTTGTTCACATATTGGCCCACAGCTTCAAGCCGGCCCGCAGCATGACTGTCTGAACCAATATTGTTCCGGCGGCACATAGCAACACGATCCGACTGCGGAGAGTGAAGCGTTCTTTCAGGAGATCAACACACCCTAATGCCAGCGGCACCGGCATAAAAAACAACCCCAGCCGGGCGAATTCGCCCCGCGTATAGGGATGCACGAGTAAGACACAGAAAAACAGCACCATCGCGAACCGGAGCACTTGCGTAAAATCGCAGTGAAAAACCTGACGCAACGTACGCAGTTCCCGCAGTCGCCATACGATTATCCCCGCCCAGAGTACGCCCAGGAATACGGCGAATTCAACCGGATTAATCAGCATCCAGTGCCACGACCGTTCCGTCTGCATATAAAACAACGAATTATTCGACAGACAAGTCCGGCAGATCTCTATAATATCAACGCCCACTGCATAACATCCCGCAACCACAGCGAATCCGCCAACAGGGAACCAGATTAAATGGCTGCGTTCCCACCGATTGTGGACTGCGCGAATTAAGAGCACCACGGCGAATAACGCGATAATCGTACCGAACGCCAGCGAAAACAGCACACCCACGCCGCACACAAAACCACAGGCGCCGACCCAGATGGCGGAGCATGACCTTCTGCCGGAGCAGACACCCCCGGCAAGACAAGCTAACGCCGCCGATGTCAAAAAGAAATACACCACGCCGAACATCCCGAGAAAAAAGATAACCCCCGGCACTGCGGCAAGACAACAGGCAGTAACGCCTGTGTTCTGATACGCGTTTGTCAATTGAAGCCCCGCCAGTAAAAGCAGCAGCTGCCCCGACAAGAGCAAAAACAGAAACAGCACCAGCAACATGCACGCCGCGCTGTAATACCCTTCGGTCAGCGTACGGCCTCCAAAAAAACGGTGCTGTTGTGCTTTCTCCAGCCCTGTCCGGACTTCGGTCGGCAACCACTTCACAAGTGCATTTCCCAGTGCGGGGTATGTCCGGCACAACTGCCACACGCCGTAAGCCATTGCCACGTTTCCCGGCGGATGAACATCCACATGATGAACATCCTGATCGATGTTCTCGAGCTTATCCTCGTATGCGCTGAAGTAGTGCCCCGGTTCTTCAATCGAGGCGGCTTCCGCCAGGTAGCCGGTCGCGTAGGGGTCAAGCAGCGCATAAACATTCTCGACGGCACCGCTGCGTCCAGCCTTTAACACCTGCACATCCATAATGCCGAGCAGAACAAAGATCAGCGGCAGCCCCAGCCACAGATGTTTTGTACCGGCATTCCGGGACGTTGCGTTGTCCATGATTACCGCGATCGCAGCGGCAAACGTAAAAACCAGTACTGCCCCGCCGAGCTCAAACCACGGAAATTCTGCGAGATCGCTGCGTTGCCAGGTCCACTGGGACGGAATTCCCAAAGGTATTTCCGTACCGAAAACCACCACGCCAGTCAGCAGCGTGCAGATCACAGTCAGGATCAACAAGCCGTATACAGGCAGATTGTGTTTGTTCGTGTTCGTAAATGTTAAAGACAACGTCTAATTTCCACCAACTCTTTTTCACGTTTTTCCGCGATACCCACCTGGCCACCGCCGCATCAACTGTTTCGCCATCACCCATAAATAAACGGCTCCGTACCCTGCGAATATTGACAAAACGGGCATCACCGGCACACGGAACCGCGGGTGGGCCGCGCCTCCCGACACAAACAGAAAATAGACAAAGGTAAGGAGCAGAAAAATGGTAACCCCTTGAAATCCCTGCTGTCTGAAGCTCCCCCAAACACCCGCCGCGGCAAACACGTAAAGCAGACCGGTGATACCCACAGCGGGTAAAGCGGCCCAGAACCACGTCCAATTCCCTGCGAAATAGTGCTTGACTCCTGCAAAGATCCCCTGCTGCCGAATCACCCGTAGCGTGCCCGATTGACCCACTTCAACCCCGAACATCTGCAACAAGTCTCCCGCCGCAGGCAGCAGATTCGTGGGCACTGTCCGTGCATGAAGCCACAAGTATCGGAACGGCGCATCGAAGATCATCCGCCGCGCTTCCCGCCCGGCATATTTCGCACGAACTACCTGATCTTCCTGCGCTTTCAGTTTTTGCGTCAAAATTTTCTGGGCTTTGACGAAACTCATGTCGTGCTTATCGGCATACAGCATGGCGGCATTGTACCGATAAAGCACGATGGCCCCTGCGCTGCTGAAATGCGGATAGTCTGTGAGCGCGGCGTTCCGCAGAACCCACGGCGCAACACACAAAACAAACGTCACCGCCAGCAAGCCCGCACTCCTCCAGCCGTAGCGCCACCATACCAACCCCGCAGGCAGGACAACAAACGGCAAAGCCACCGCCCTCACGTAGGTCATTGCGGCCAGAAGAACGCCCGCTGACGCCGCTGCAACCAATTGTCTCCACCTCGTATGAGACAATTGCATTGAGCCGTTCTTTACGGGCAATACCCCGATTTGTCTCTTGTTCGGGGTGTCCGGACTTTGCCCGGCGGCCATGCTCGTATGAGACTCGCCGGGTAAAAATCCGGCTGAAGCCGGAACTACAAGCAACTGCCCTCCGGCATATCTGAAGGTTTGTAGTACCGCCTTTAGGCGGTCTGGTTAATTCTCAAAGGTGGCCAGTCTCATACTGGGGTATCCGGTGGCAACACCGGCGGTCACGCTCGTAAATGACCACTTTCAGAGATCAGCCCTCTGCAGTTGACGGAAGGACACAAGCCCGGAGGCATCGTCCCGTTCGAAGCGTTGCTTACTCATGCGCTCTTGCCCGAAAAAAACACATTTACGAAGAAAATGTGTTTCTCGTGCATATTTTTTTAAATCACTAGTTGCTCTGCTCCGGAACCCCCTATGAGGTACTATAAAATTATCCCGTACGCATAGGAGCATGTCCCCAGATACCAAAAACTAACGCACTCATAGCAAACGTGTTATATTAGACCTGAAGCGCTAAAAAAGCAAACTGGTGAAAGGAAAAGAGCAATGACTAAGGTCATCATTGAATCGGATAGCGCCTCTGAGGTCAAGCCCCTTATCCAGGCAGCCGTAGACCATGAAGTTCGGGTGCTGAAAACCGGGCTTGAAAAAACGAAACGTAATCTGCAAACGTTCGAGGAACGTTTCGGTATGCCAAGTAAGCAATTCTATCAAGAGTTCCAAGCCGGCCGATTAGGCGACAGTATGGACTACATAAAATGGGCAGGTGAATACGAGACCTTGCTGGAGCTGGAACAGGATTACGCCGAGATTGAGGAGATTGAGGTTTGCTGATCGAAGCGTATTTCCAGGAAGTTGAAAAGATTGTCGCCAACTCTTATTTGGTTGTCGCTTCCCACCTTGTCACAGAGAAACGTTCACTTTATATCGGATTTATCGAGGGGACGCTGACTTTCCTCGGCGGTTCCACCTTACACTTCATGGAATTTGTTAATGTCAAAAGCGAAGTGAATCGGTATAAGTATGCCTATCATTTTCAGAACAGTGATGAGATACTGATATTTCGTTATGATATGGCGCCCCACTGTCCGGATGTTAAGACTTTTCCCCATCATAAGCATACGGCTGACAATCAGATAACAGACGCGCCCCCTCCGTCGCTGGCTGATATATTGAATGAAATAGAACGCACCCTCGATTAATAAGCATGCACCGGGGGCAGGACCAGTATAGCTCTCTTTGCTCGGTAGCGTGGTCACCCGAATGTAAATACCGACTCTTCCGCAACAAACGACGTTTAGCATAGCTATGTAGGCGTTTAGACTTCAATTTGCGTAACCATTAAGCTTGAGGTTAAGGTGGCTGTTTGGATCACCTGCTGTATCCGATGCTTTTGCTGATTCGTGTATTCACTGTTTTTGGGGAATTCGCCTTCATGCAATAGCATAATTGCATCGGGCCCGCCGGGAACCGGTAGCTGAGCGTAACTCGGTTGATGCTGTCCGCTTTTTCAGCGGCCAGAACTCACTTTTGAGGACAACCTGAACGCCCGAGTTTCAGAGGGTGTGAGATGCCAGGAAATACGGGGGGATCCGGTTAAATTTGTTGGTGTTAAAGAAACAAACGCCAACCGGAGGTCCCCCCGCAATGACTAATGTACAACCTCTCCTTTCCCCTCGCAAAGACGTATCCGGCGATTTTCACGTAGTCTATTCGGAAGATTCCGCCAGTGTATCCGTTATGCTGGGCGTAGCGGTGCTGGAGCGTATTTCCTGCAGCAGGGAACAGCTTCAGTATAAGATGTTGATCGGACGGCTTGTCAACGCCGGCTGGCCATTGGATCAGCTGCGTCGTGCATTCGGGCATGACCCGCGAACGATGAAGCAATGGGGCGCGGCTCTGTTGTCAGAGGACTCTGATTTCATCGTCCGGGTATTCAGCGGACCTGGCCAGTACCGCAAGCTCAGCACACCGGCTATCCGATATATACGGCGCCGCTACCTGGAACTGCGCAGTCTGAAGGAATGCAGATACCGCGAGCTCATCCGTGAGGAGGTTGCCGAGCTGTTTGATGAAGAGCTTTCCCGGGAGACACTGCGGTGCCAGTTCCGCGAAGTTGATCTGGAAGACGAACCCGATGAGCAGACACCTTCACAAACAGATTCAGCAAGCGAAGGTATGGGCACCGATTGTTATCGCGAGGAGTCCATGGCAGCGACCGGGGCTGATTCTGTCCCGGAACATGACAACCGATCACCAGAGCCGCCGAGCGTGCAACCGCTGCAGTTCTGTGTACCTGCACGCAAGACACTTTTCCATCACGCGGGGATGGTTCTTTTTGCGGCGTTGCTGGAGCTGTTCTGTCGCGACCGCCCCCAAGCACGCGGTTGGCAGACCCAGTGGATCGGACAAATCCTTCAAGGGGCGGTGAATATTGAACAGAGCCGAACCATCAACGTGGAAGATCTCGCTTACTTCACCGGACCGGTAAACGGCAGTGTGGATGCTCAGCGCAGGACCCTGCGCCGACAGGCGGGTGTGGAACAGGTGATGGACATTTACCAGGCCAATGCGCGTGTGCTGCCCGACGGTCCCGGCAAAGATCGGGTATTCTATTATGATCCACACTCGAAGGAATACACCGGCACAGATAATGTACTGAAAGGCTGGTGCGGCCGGCAGCGGGGAGTTAAGAAAGTGCTGCACATGGATATGCTCCACACCCGATCCGGACGACCGTGTTTTGTTCAGCATTACTCGGCGTATTACGATCTGCGGGAACGTTTTTTCATAACCATGGAGCTGTTCAACAGACTGTTCCCGCAGGAGCAGCGAACTGGACGGCTGTTCGTGATTGACCGGGCGATCTACGGTCTGGAACAGTTCCAACGGTTCAAGGCCGCACACGACGATGTGTTGACTTGGGAGAAGGACTACAAAGGCGACGGCTGGCAGGGAAAAAATGCCGATGTGGTGTTCAGCCGTTCCCGTAGCCGCAATCGGGCCTGCGATCTGCGGCGTTACACTTTCAAATGCCGCGAAGAGCCTTGGCACAGGGATCCTGAAATCCGCCGCATCCTTGTGCAGGCGACCAATCCGCAGGGACGCACCATCCGCGTATCGGTGTTGTGCACCGATAAAAAAATTGATCTGCGCGAAGCGGTCTGGCTTATGTTCAACCGTTGGCTTCAGGAAAACAACTTCAAATACGGTGATAAGAACTTCGGTTTCAACCAGATCACCAGTTATGCCACCCGTCCGATCGCCGAGGAGGCGGGCAGTTTCCGCGATCAGCCCGTGGACAGTCCTGAATACAAGGACTTGAAAGAAAGGCTGCAGAAAACGGAGAACGCTCTGGCTAAGGAATTACTGAAGCGGGAAAACTATGAAGAAAAGATCGATAAAAAACATAAAGAGCAGGCAGAGCTGGAACAGAAAAAACGGCAACTGAAGAACCGCCTGGACAGTCTTAATAAAAACATGCGCAAGTGCAATGGTCAAAGTGCCGAGCAGGAGGCAAGCGCCGAGAGGGAGACACTTCAGCAACAGTACAGTGAACTGCAGAAGAGCTTATCTCAGGTGAAGCGTCAAAAACGCACAGCGCAAAATAGCCTCCCCCAGGTTGAAGACCGGATTAATACGCTGAAACAACAAGCGCTGGAGCTGAACAATAGTCTCGAGCAGGCCGTACGCAAGGAATCGCGCCTGCAACTGCTTATTGATAAACGCTATCGGATCCTGGACACCCGTTGTAAGGCCATGCTCGATGCTCTGAGAATCACTTCTTTTAATATGTTTGCTTCACTTCTGGACATCTTCCGGCCGCTATATGATAACCGCCGTAACGATCATCTCATGCTGAGACAGCTGACACGTGCAGACGGTATTGTACAGCGCATGAACGGAACCATATATATCCAGCTTAGACTGAAAGGTCGTTTCGAACATCAGCAGTTGTCCATTTTCCACTCATTTCTGGCGGAAATGACCGATCGTATCAACGAACGTATAGCGCCGGAAAGCGATAAGGTCCGTATTACATTACTGCCATCACGGCCGCAATGGTAAACTGAAACTCGGGCGTTCAGGTTGTCATCAAAACCGGGGGATGTGCTTGAGCTCTGGTCAATACGTTGTTGAAGTCATGGGCGATCCCCCCGGCCAGGGTGGCCACGCTTTTTAATCTGTCCATTTTCTGCAGTTCCGCCTCAGTCTGCTTCTGCTCTGTAATATCCTGGATCACCCCCACGATATTGTTGTTCTGCAAGTTCCGTTCAGCCACGTTATGAATGTGCCGGATACTGCCGTCTGCGGGACGTTTTATTTTGTATTCCACATCATATTTGTCCTGGTCGTTGAGAAGCTTTTCAAGTTTTTCGTCAAGTTCGGATCTGTATTCCGGCAGGGTTAGACGTTTGATCTCATCAAGCGTCAAAGTTTTTTCCTCTTCCAGCCCGTAAATTCTGTAGGCCTCAGGGGAAGCGGTTATTTCGCGGGTTTTCAGATCCAACTGCCAACTTCCCAATTCAGCAACGGACTGGGCTCTTCTGAGCTGTTCTTCACTTTGGCGCAACGCCTCACGGATCTGAACCTCGTCAGTGATATCGCGAAAAACCAGCACGACGCCTGTTATACGGCCGTCATCGTCTTTGATAGGGGCACCGGAATCAGCGATCTGATACTCTTTTCCGTCTTTCGCCGTGAGCACGGTCTGGTTCCCGAGATCCACAATTTTTCCGTTTTCACGCACACGCTGAACCGGGTCATAGATCTCTGCCTGGGTCCCGGAATCACGGATACTGACAATTTCGGTCAAGTATTTGCCTTCAGCTTCCTCGAAGTGCCACCCTGTTAATTTTTCGCCGACCGGATTCATCCGGACGATTCTGCCCTCAAGATCGGTGGAAATCACAGCATCGCCGATAGAATCCAAAGTAAGCCGTAAGTTTTTCTCGCTTTCTTTCAGCGCCTGCTGTGCCTTCTTACGTTCGGTTATATCCTCCATCATTCCTTCGATCAGGTTGATCCCGCTCGCTGCGTCTCTTATGACGTGTGCAGTAAACTGTACCCAAACAGTATCTTCAGCCTTTCTCCGTAACTGACTCTCAAAATTCCAAACGCGGCCGTGCGTGCGAAGTTCATTGACAAAGGTCTCCCACTGTTCGAATCCGGAGAACAGTTGAGTCCCCATGGATCGGACTTGTTCCTTGAGCTGTCCCGGTCCGTCAAAACCGCATATGCGGGCCATGGCGTGATTGGCCATAAGAATCCGGCCTTCCGGGGTGATCTGAAAGATTCCTTCAGCTGCATTTTCTATAATCCCACGGTACTTCTCTTCAACGTTAAGGAGTTCACCATAGGTGTTCTGCAGTTCGCATAACATTTTCCGGAACGATATACTCAGAGACTCGATTTCATCTCTGGGTTCATTCCCCTGATGGCTGAACACTGCACCGGCGTCAAGAGGGGCGGTTGTTTCTGTGATTGTAGCCACCCGGGCTTCCGGATCCATCCTGGCGCCTTGTACATCGTTCCCGATAACCCATCCCATGGTCCGTTCCAGTTTCTGAACAGGTTGCAACACCAGCTTCGACAGCAGGATATTCAACAGCACGGAAAGGAGAATCAGCAAGACCAGGAGCATCCCGGCGAAGATGGCGACAATCGTAAGCGTTTCGCCATGTAACCCGGCCATGGAATAATCGAGCTGACAGTAGCCTACGTCTTCGCCGTAAGCATTGATCGCAGTCGTATAGGTCAGGACGTGTTCCCCGCGCGAGGCGTACACGAGCGAGCAGCCGCCCTCAGGTAGCGCAGCCTGCTCTTTTTCAGTAAGTTTCGGCGGCGGTTCGGTCTGTTCTGTAGAAGCAAAAGGTTCGCCTTCAACATCAAAAACAGTTGCCGAAACCACCTGTTGGTGCCGAGTCATCTGCTGTAATGTTTCTTCCGCTGCGCGCCGGTGCCCCGCGAAAACCTGATTGCTCAATTCCTCTCTGTGCTGAGCCACGACTTCCGCAAGCGAATGATTCATCCGATCAACCGCGTTCTCGCGACGCTGCTTTTCATAGAGGACAAGGAAAATACTGAAAACACCGGCAATCACCAGACACGTCGCCACTATGGCGAGGTTTATCTTCATGCGAAGTGGACTGGCCGAACCCATTGTCTTTGCCTCTTTCTGGGTTGATTCAGAACGATCTACTGTTGCGGCTTCTGCTCCTGCGGCCGGATAAGCGAGTGAAATTTCTTTTTGCCGTTCGAGATTTTCATGATCACTGCGGGCTTCCTCGGGTCGCCGTATTTGTCAAAATCTGCACCGCCGGTTACACCGACGAAATCCTCCGTTTCCGAGAGGGCATTGCGAATGTCTTCCCCTTTGACTGAACCGGCTCGCCTGACAGCGTCAGCCAGGAGCATGACCGCATCGTACGCAAAGGGGGCATTGTCATTGATTCTGTGATTCCTGCCGTAGGAATTGACGAAATCCTCAGTCCTGGGCGAATCGATCCGAGGGGACCAATACGTGGTGTAATACCCCTCCTCCAGCCACACGCCGCCGCTGGAAAAGAACTCTTTGTACCCCCAACCGTCACCGCCCATCATCGGACAGGTTATCCCCATCTCCCGGGCCTTCTTAACAATCACCCCGCTCTCCCCATGGCCGGGTATAAACATTACGTCCATATCGTACGCCTTGAGTTCTTGCAGAACTGAAGAGAAATCCTGCTCTCTGTCTTTATAACTCTTCTGGGCTACAATCTCCCCGCCCTGTCTTTCAAATACATTTTTGAACGATTGCGCCAGTCCCATGCTGTACGTGCTGGTGATACACTGAATTATACCGGCCTTCTCAGCCTCGAGGTCGTTCCTTGCGAAACTGGCCAGCGCTCGGCCCTGGAACGGATCCGTATAGCACATGCGAAAGATATAATCGCCTATCTTTGTTAATTCGGGGCTGGTGGAGTCAGGACTTATCATAGGGATGCCCGCTTCCTGCAGAACACGCGCCGCGGCAATGGAATGATCACTCCAGGAGCAGCCCACCACCGCTGCCACATTTTCTTTAACGGCTTTCCGGGCCGCCAGCTTGGCCTTGATCGGTGAACTATGATTGTCAATTTCTACAACCTTCAGCGGTCTACCCAATACGCCCCCGTTTTCGTTGATCTCCTTTACCGCGTATCGAACCGCCTCAAAAAGATGCACATTTGAGGACATAGCTTTTCCGGTTCGTGCAAATATGGCGCCCACCTTAATGGGGTCCCGCTCTTGGGGCGCCCCTATAAGACTCGGCCCCAGCACCAGCCCGAGGATAGCTGCAGTTGTGACGATCCTCCGGCTCATCCGCTTGCCGCTTGTTCTGTTTTTCCGGAAGAGATGAAGAAGCATGTCGTCCATCACCTTGTTCGATTCGGATATTGATTCTCAGGTACAGCCCGTTTATTATAACTGAAATGTAAAGCCTAAAAACTCACTGCCACGGAATATACTGTGGGAAAGCAGCAGTAGAAGTTGTCTGCAGGTTGATCTTTTCAGGACTATTAGCATCCGCTCTCCTTCGCTTCATGCGGAATACTGCAAGTAGGTCATGATCGCGGGTGTAACAACCGATACGTCAACTGGGAAATCACCAGACACTCCAGGCCGAACGGCAAGTACCCTCCGTATCCTACCACCGGCATGGCAAATATAGGAAAGCGATCGACAAAGGGGATGCTGTAGTCCCACTGCGCCAGGCTGTTCACGTTCCAAAGCTCCCAGCAGAAACCGCATAGCAGTCCAGCCAGGGCAGGGATGACAATACTCCGCCAGTCACCGTACCTTAAAGGACTAAATATGTTCTCTGAACCTGTGAGGGTTTGCAATGAGGTAAAAAATACAAGCGGCGAGATCCAGAGCGCAGGAAATAGAAAGTCCGGAAAAACCCCCACGAACATCAGTGCAACTCCATTTACGAGCAGAGCCGCAGAGGCCACAATTCTGGCGCCTGGCACGGCAAGTCGCGGGCCGCGCTTCAGCCCTTCATTGACTGCCTCGAAGCTCACCAGCAAAGCACAAACACTCATTACGGCAGGAAGAACAGTGGAAAACGGCAATGTGGCACTCAGAAAGTAGTTCAGCGGCTCCGATGGATCTACACCCGAATAATGCCAATTCGAAGTAAAAGCGTTCAGGTATTCAAATACCCACCAGAACAGTGCGCTTACCGGAAAGAGGAGTAGAAACCACCCCGGCGCCTGCAGCAATGGCGAACTTCTTTTCCGATATTCGCACAATCCGTTGACCACAAGAATAAAGGACAGCCACAAGGGAAAAAACGTATGCCGCTGAAATGCTCCTACGAAATCAAACCGCGTCCAGGCTATGAGCCAGCTCAGCGCAAGCAATGCAACCGCTGCCCATCCCCATAAGGGAAAGCATTTCGTTTCTTTATGCGGGGCGTCAGCGAGGATCGCTCCGCCCTTTCCCGCCGCATAAAAGAGCAATCCCAAAAGCGCGCCCAGAAGAGCCAGATCAGTTATGGCCCCCGCAATAAATGCAACCCATGAAAATCCGGCATGATCACCCGGCGAAATACTGGGTGGAAAATGCAGATACTGGCCGAGGGCATCCCCCGAAAGCCAAACGCCCAGTAAAGGCAGTGCACACGTCAGCACCAGAACCAGCACGCCCGCAGCCAAGGCTGTAGAACGGCGCAAGCGAGTGCCCTCAAGAAGGTCATCCAACAACATACGCAATCTCCATCTCCTCCTGAATCAGGGTAACGTGTTCCGATCTGTTTTTTCTTCGGCACAATTTCAAGCATATGGAGATATGCATAAAACAGATGTATTGTTACTTTACCTGTATTATACCTGTTCACAGCGTGGTGATAGTAAGTACGTTCAAAAATCTTCGTAAAAAAAGGTAACACCAGGCACTTGACATAAAAGGAGCAAAGCATTATGGACGAAAGATTGAAGATGATTTACGAACGCCGGAGTGTACGTGCATATCAGGACAGGGAAATCGACGAATCGACGGTACAGGAGCTTCTTGAGGCGGCGATGGCCGCTCCTTCTGCCGTGGCGAAGGATCCGTGGCATTTTATCGTCGTCCGGAATCCTGATACGTTAAAGAAAACAGCTGAAGCCTTGCCGTATGGAGGAATGCTGGGGCAGGCCCCGCTGGGGATCATTGTATGCGGCGATATCGAGCAGGCCCATGACGGCCAGGAATCGTATTTATTGCAGGACTGTTCGGCCGCCATTGAGAACCTGCTCCTGGCTGCTTCGGCGCTTGGCATCGGCAGTTGTTGGCTGGGGGTGCATCCCCGAGAAGAGCGGGTAGCCCATCTCAATACCGTATTCGGATTGCCCGAACATATCATTCCGGTTTCCGCGATTGCGCTCGGCTATCCGGACGAGTCAAAGCCGGCGCGTACCCGCTACCGGGACGATGCCGTCCATGTCGAGCGTTGGTGACGAAACCGGTCTGTTTTCACGGCTTGGGGGATCGTGCAGGGCAATAATTAACGGAAATCTCGGAAATGCCCACACGCGTAGGGCTTATCAGCGCAGGGCGTCCGTTTGCAATTGTTGTTAGCAGTCTCCCCCCTCGGGTATCCGGACGATTCCCTCATCCGCCGGTCTTGCTGGAACACCGATGCACCGATGCATTGTCTCTACCCGCCCCCTTTTCGGGCGCGAATGTATGGTTGATAACCGTCAAAACCCCCGGCTCACGCCTGACTTTTACCCACGCGTTAGACCGTCAATGCTTACACATGGGGTTCAAAAATAAAAATATACCCCAATCATGGGGTGTCATTGATATGCAACAACCGCAAGTCAAGCGCATCGGTGCGAATACATATACAAAACATTCCCTGCGCCTCTGCGCCTCCGCGCGAGAATCAGAAAACGAAGTATCGCGCAGATGAAGTTTATCCCGATTCTGCCTTAAAAGGGAGACATCGGGACAGAGACGCGGAGAGTGTAAAGAAAGAATATAGAGAACCGCTCATCACGCGAATCGACGCGAATGATATCCATAGAATATGAAGCTAACCACTAATCCCGATCCTTGCAAAGGTATCGGG
>CAJXKU010000009.1 GCA_913055945.1 uncultured Lentisphaerota bacterium
CCTGATACCCCAAACAAGAGACTAATCGGGGGTTTGACTGTAACGAATCGCTTAACGCAGTTAGTCTCATACGAGCGGGCCTTCGCCTGAGTTCCGCTTTTAAGCGGACGTTGCCCGTCGGCTTCAGCCGACGGTACCCGATGTGTAAGTAGCGACACGCCACGGACGAAACACTGTGCACTGTTCCACCACAGCGCTCGCTGAAGCTCGCTTCGACTTTCCGCCTAAAGGCGGAACTCAGACCATTATAAATCTCGGGACACATGCTAAACGCAGGGACTGCACGAATGCAGACGACATGCTGAATGCAGTTCCTAAACGCAGGCGTTGCAGGAAGCAATTGCATTGAGCATTACAAATACACCCTGGATGGCAACGACAGGCTCAATGCAATTGCTCAACCAAACAAAGGTGAGTCATACGCTCATACACGTAGCATTCCCCGCCATTCTATGCTAAGTTTAAGTAGATACAGCATCGGAAACCTTTTATACGCCGACCGGATCCGTCATTAATTGCCGCGCGCTGAAGATCAAGAACATGATAAGACAATAAAAGGGGGATAAAGGCTATGGCAGCGTACGCCAATGTAAGACGCCCCGCGGTCGCCGGGCAATTCTACCCGGATAATCCGGAACAACTCCGGGCGCAACTGGACCGTTATCTGACGGCAGGCTCAACCTCTGTATCTTTACCTCTGCCGCCGCAGGGTCTTATAGTTCCTCATGCGGGCTACAGTTTTTCAGGAAGTACCGCCGGCAAAGCCTATGCGCTACTCGAAAAAGCGGACAACATCCAGCAAGTCATGGTTATGTCTCCATCCCATCGGGTACCCTTTCAGGGGGCAAGTGTGGGCGATTTCGATACATTCCGGACACCGCTCGGCGAAATGCCGGTTGCCACGGACACGTGTGCCCAACTGCGTGAAGCTACGAATCTGATAAACGGCGAAAGAGAACCGCATCTTTATGAACATGCGCTGGAGGTCCAATTACCCTTCATTCAGAGAATGCTCCCTGAGGCAAGTTTGATCCCGCTTATGTGCGGCGATCTGCGCACGGAGCAGATACACACTGTCGCGGACGCGTTACAACCTTTGCTCGAAGACGAACAAACGCTTCTTGTAGCAAGCTCAGACTTTACACACTACGGCAGAAGTTTCGGTTATGTGCCTTTCACCGAAAACGTAGCGGATCGCATTAAAGAACTCGATATGGGCGCAGTCGAACGGATTACATCTCTTGACCCGGAAGGCTTTCTCTCCTACGTGCACGAAACGGGAGCCACTATCTGCGGCCAGATGCCTATCTCGCTCCTGTTGGCCCTGTTAGAGAATGACAAGTCCACAACCCGGGCCGAACTGGTGGATTACTCGACC
This sequence comes from uncultured Lentisphaerota bacterium, assembly GCA_913055945.1. Classification (GTDB taxonomy): domain Bacteria; phylum Verrucomicrobiota; class Lentisphaeria; order Oligosphaerales; family CAJXKU01; genus CAJXKU01. The sequence continues at coordinate 1,379 of CAJXKU010000009.1, forward strand.
TCGGGAGAATTTACGGGCGACTACAGTCACTGCGTAAGTTACGCCGCCATTGCTTTTAACAGACATGCGGCCGAGGCTTCGACAGAAAACACCGCCGACGAGCAGAGTGTCAATCTGCGGAACGAAGACAAAAAATATCTTCTCGGACTCGCACGTGATACCATTGAAGCTCATATAGAACATAAAGACCCCACCACGCCGGACCCCGCTGAACTTCCGGACCGGCTGAAGGAAGAATGTGCAACCTTTGTTACCCTTCGCCAGAACAACCAACTGCGAGGCTGTATCGGAAGCCTTGAGGCCACCGAACCCCTCTACCGGAACGTGATCAGCAATGCCGTGAATTCGGCTTTTCACGATCCGCGATTTCCCCCTCTAACACGCTCGGATTTAGCGCATCTCCAGATCGAAATCTCAGTACTGACCCCATCGCGGGCCATTTCCGGACCTGAGAAGTTCCACCCCGGACGACACGGCATTATCCTGAAAAAAAATGGTCACCGAGCTGTCTTTCTCCCTCAGGTTGCCTCAGAGCAGGGGTGGGATCGGGAAACGACACTGAATCATCTTGCCCTGAAAGCTGGACTTCCCCAGGACGCGTGGCGGCACGGCAATGCTGAATTTGAGGTGTTCGAGGCGATTGTATTCAGCGAAGAAGAATTCAGCCAGAGCTGACACGGTTATTGCTCAAACGATGGAGCTGGCCGATGGCAGGCGTCGGTACTGCATGCGGCGGCATTCCCTTAAAGTGCAAAAAGTCACTCAAACCAGCTTCGCGCACATAGGGGGCGTCAGCGCTGCTGGTACTGACGTGTCCAGCTGTAAGGAGACCAGTGGGGATCGATGAGTGAACTTTTCCCATCGCAATCCGTGGTTAGCCCGCATTTATGAGCAAAATGCCTGTGGAACGCGAGCGAGGATGTCAGCTCCGGATGAAACACGGTGACCAGTATATTTTCCGTCTCAGCTGCAATGATACAATCATCGATCCGGCCCAAGGCGGTCACATCAGAACCGACCTTCGTAATCTTAGGCGCCCGGATAAAGGTCAACGGGATGCTTTCGGCAGCGAGTTCGGGAATCCGGATCTCCTCATGGAAGCTGGCAAGTTGGCTCCCGAATGCATTTCGACTTATCGTGATGTCGATGAGCCCCAAGTGAGGCGCGTCATTGTTCACATGCTGCGCCAGAAGAATAGCGCCGGCGCATGTACCCCATAACTGAAGACCTTCTTCGTAAGCTTCGCATATTTCCCGATCCAACCCGGCATTCCGAATCAATCGCCCCAGACACGTACTCTCGCCACCGGGGATAATCAGTCCGGCGAGGCCAACCAGATCCTGCTTCCTGCGAACAGGCACGCACGCTACGCCAAGCCGCATCATATGGTCCTGATGTTCTACAATCCCGCCCTGCAGATTCAGAATACCTATATGATCGTTTTTAGCTTCTGCGCTTTCGTCCATATTGTATCACACATTCACGACGTAGAGCCATTGCATGGAGCCATTGCGTTGAGCTATTCTTTTTCCTATCTACAGTTGCCAAACAAGCACACCCTGCTTCAAACTATTCGCGTTCAGGATCTTGCTTTTGGGAGCGGCTCAACAACGTTGCTCAGTCCGCGCATTCCGCGCAGCTCATCCGTCTTTAGACACCCAGCTTGTTGACACGCACTTCGCGTCACGCTCAACGCAATTGCTGAACGCAGTTCACCAGCCGCGACCAGCCATCAGCTCCTCTTCGGGGATCGTATTTACGCCGCTGCCGACCATAGCTTCCCCGAGCCCTTTCGACACTTCAGCCAGTGTTGGCGGATCATCATAGTAGGCCGTACCCTGCACAATAGCCTCTGCGCGCTTCTGCGGATCGCCCGATTTAAATATGCCGGATCCCACAAAAACCCCGTCACACCCCATCTTCATCATCAACGCAGCATCCGCGGGGGTTGCTATACCACCTGCGGCAAAGTTTACAACCGGCAGCCGCCCAAGTTCCTTTACCTGGCGCGCGATTTCATAAGGAATTCCGTGCTCCTTACAATACGGCGTTATCTCTTCATCATTCATCCCCACTAAGTGTTTAACACCGCGATTGACAGCGCGCATATGTCGGACCGCTTCCACAATGTCGCCCGTGCCCGCTTCACCTTTTGTCCGGATCATGGCTGCTCCTTCCGCTATTCGCCGGCAGGCTTCACCCAGATCGCGGGCACCGCACACGAACGGAATAGAAAACGCATGCTTTTCCACGTGACATTCCTCATCCGCCGGCGTCAACACCTCACTCTCGTCAATGTAGTCGATCTGCAGGGCTTCCAGAATCTGCGCTTCCACCGTATGTCCAATCCGAGCCTTCGCCATCACGGGAATAGACACACTGTCCTGAATTTCCTTGATTAACGCCGGGTCCGACATCCTGGCCACCCCGCCCTGTTCGCGAATATCAGCCGGGACGCGTTCTAAAGCCATAACCGCCACAGCACCCGCCTGTTCTGCAATCCGAGCATGCTCAGGCGTAGTCACATCCATTATAACGCCGCCTTTAAGCATCTGCGCCAGCTGTGAATTGAGTTGATAGCGCTTGTTTTCCATAACGTTCTTCCTCCGTTTAGTAGCCTTTCCTCGGCATTATATTAGACGATTGTAAACCGCCGAAGTTCTCTACTCGTTGTTGCCTCCGTATTCAGCAACTCCTGTAAATGCAACAACCTTCCATTAAATAAGATATCACAAAAGTTCCGACAGTGCCAATGACGACGTTTCAACATCTTCCCTTATCCCGCCGACCATCTTCGGGCGAAAACAACTGACACCACGACAGACGACGCCGGAGAATCAAGCGTCACTTTCGGCCCAAACCGTATCCAGTCCTGCCTCCTGCCGAGCCACCTTAAGTCCCACGTCACTGCGCCCCAGATCCTCAAGGAAGCCCGTCATCGACTTTTCAATAAGATCATAACGATTGCAGTCCTGGCTGGCGTGCGCGAACAATACGTGTTGTGTCCGCTCATGCAAGGTTTCCTGTAAGAGCGACATGCTGGCGTTGTTGCTCAAATGCCCGTGCCGGCTCATGATCCGCTGCTTTACAGACCATGGTCTTTTCGACGCCTGCAACAGCTCCATATCATGATTGCTTTCCAGCACAAGGATGTCGCTGTTGGACAAATGATAGGAAACCAGCTGACTTGCGTGCCCCAGATCAGTGGCAATGCCCACTTTCATACCCTTGGACTGCACCGCAAATCCCACCGGATCAATCGCGTCATGCGGAATTGTAAAGGCATTTACATGAAAACTTCCTACATTGAAACCGGCACCGGGCGTAAAAATATTCAGTTCTCCCAGATCACTGCCCCGCTGCCGCAACGTCTCGCCGGTCAACCGACTACAGTAGATCGGCAGATCCCAATGGCGTTTAAGCACATCCAGGCCTTTTACGTGATCCGTATGCTCGTGCGAAACAACCACCGCACGGAGGGCTTCTTCTTCAATGTCTGCCTGTTTCAACCGCCGCCGCAGTTCCCGAAAGCTGAAACCGGCATCAATCAATACACTCTCTTCGTTATTGTGCAACACCAGGGCGTTCCCCTGGCTGCCGCTGCCCAGAACTGTTAATCCGATCATCGTTGAACCCGTCGTATATGCCGGAATTGAGACTAAAGTACGTTAAAGCGAGCCGCTTCCGAATAGAAACATCACGCTTCGGTCAATAATATAATTGAATACGCTCTTGAAGCCGTGCAAAAAATTGGAATCTTCCGCCAATATGGACTAATGTAATTCCAGGCGGAAAAAGACCGACATATACACGGGTTCGCATTTAAGATGACATTATCCAGAGGGCACAACTTCGACTGATTCCGAAATGCGGATTTGATAAGGAAATTTTACAAATGGCAGATATGCTCAGACAAACACTGGAACCTGCCCAGAAACTGCAGCAGAAACAGCAACTCGTTCCTCAACAACTGCAGTCGCTCCAGATTCTTTTGGCCACCACCACTGAACTCTCGCAGAAAGTAGAACAGGAAATGGAAGCCAATCCGACGCTGGAAATGGTCCAGAACGGAGCGGAAGAAGAGGTCGGCGACCCCCTCGCAACTTCAGATGACGAAACCTCTCTACAGAACAATACCGCCCAGGAAGCTTCCGAACAGGACGAAGCCTTGGCCGAATTGATGCGCATGAGCGACAACTGGCGGGAGTATACCCCGCCGGATTACACGGGGACAAGCCAACCCAGTCCGGAAGATGAAGAGCGTAGAGAACATTTTTTCAATTCCCTGGTTACGCGAATGTCCTTCCAGGACACACTTCTCGAACAGCTGCGGGACACGGAAGGGCTGGATCAGGAACAATCGCGAGCGGCCCGGGAAATAATCGGCAACATTGACGACAATGGCTACCTGCGTTCCTCCTTAAAGGATATCGCTGAAGAAAGTAACGTGCACCTTGAAACAGCCGAAAAAGCCCTCAAGGTTATCCAATCCTTTGATCCGCCCGGTGTGGGTGCGCGTGATCTGCGCGAATGCATGCTTCTGCAACTGCAACGCCGAGGAGATAACCACGATGTGGTCTACAAGATTGTGCAGAATCATCTCAATGACCTCGCCCGCAACCACGTCCCTGCCATTGCCAAAGCATTAAACATTTCCCGGGAAGATGTTTACGAAGCGCGCGAAAAGATCAGACAATTACACCCGTATCCGGGAAGCCTTGTGAATGCGGAATCCGCGGATTACGTCGCGCCGGATGTATATGTCTATCGCGACGATCAGGGTGAACTCCAGGTTTCCGTAAACAACGATGCTGCTCCACAACTGAGAATATCTTCGTATTACCTGAACCTTTTGGAATCAGACGGTATTTCAAAAGAAGCCAAACAATACATCCGCCAGAAGATATCCGACAGCAAACTGCTGCTCAGAGCACTGGACCAGCGACGCTCGACACTGGAGGAAATCACTCATATTCTCCTGAAGCACCAGCGGGATTTCTTTGATAAAGGCGAGCGTTATATCAGGCCGCTCACCCTTCAGCAGGTGGCTGATGAAATCGGTGTGCACGAAACAACCGTAAGCCGAGCTATCGCGAACAAATACGTACAGACCCCCCACGGACTCATGTCATTCAAGCGCTTCTTTACTTCAGGCGTAACGAGTGAGGGTGGAGAGAAAGTATCGGACGAACAGATCAAAGCGCGGATACGCGATCTCGTCGAAGACGAAGATCCCGCCAAGCCTCTGTCCGATAACAAGCTGACAAAGATCCTCAAAGACGAAGGATTGAACGTGGCCCGCCGGACCGTAGCCAAATACCGGGAGGAAATGGGCATACTGTCATCCAACCTGCGCAAAAGCCATCGCGGTTGAAGGTTCCAGACATATCAGCCACCCCGGATTTAAACCGGCCTCCTGCTACGGCAACAAGCATGATCTTAAAACACGTAACTTATGGCCGTACAGACGAGCAACAATGACTATCATGTCACACGATCCGAGTGAATATACTGATGACCCCGCGACCACGGCATCTTCTTCGACTGAAGAGAGAGGCGGCGGGCATGCCGCGACCACACCGGTCGTCCTGATCCTGGACCACCTGCGGAGTGCCTATAACGTGGGCAATGTGTTTCGTCTGGCGGAAGCAGCCCAGGTGGAAAAAATCGTCACCTGCGGCTACACAGCCACCCCGCCCCACCATAAGGTGGCCAAAACTGCCCGCGGATGCGACGAATACGTTCCCTGCGAACATGCGGAAACCGCTTCTGAGTCGATCGACCATCTGCAACGTCAAGGCTATACGGTCTACGCGGTGGAGCCCGCCCCCGAAAGCGTCCCCCTCTGGGACTGCCGGCTGCAGTTCCCGGCGGCTTTTGTGTTGGGGAATGAAGCACTCGGGATATCGGAGAAAGCGTGGCAAGCCTGCGATGCGGCCGTAGAACTGCCCAGTTACGGCATCAAAAATTCTATCAACGTCGCAAATTGCGCCGCAACAATCCTGTACGAAACCCTGCGCCAGAGACATACCTCTTCCTAATAGTCAGAAGCATTAGCCGGGACACTGTCCCAACTACCAGCCACCCCACCGGGCGGCGACTCTCTCCCCTGATAACCCCACGAGGAAACTTCACACCCTCGTACACTCACTCATACACGCTGAGCGGGGTTGTCTATGTATTATTAAACGCGAACGTTCGATAAGTATCCAATGATTAAAGTGTAGAGCCGAAGGCTCTTTGGGAGTGCGCTGCGGTTTCTGCAGCGCTTTGGAACTGCGTTCAGGAATTGCATTCAGCATGTCCTCAACATCCAGGATGTAATCGTCACGCTGGACGCAGTCCCTGGACGCAGTGCGTAAAAATCCGACTGAAGCCGGAACTACAAACACGCACGTGCGCCATCAGCTAACTCCATATTCCGCACTCCGAATCCCGCGCCCTTTTCGGGCGCAATTCCTGTGGCGGTAACCACCAAAACCCCCGGCTTACGCCGGGGGCTACCAACCCGCGCCCCGTTGGGGCGCGTGCGCTCGCCGCCGGACCGCAAAGCGGTCCAGGTGGGTAGCCACGGGCGTGAGCGCTCTGGTCCACTCGGTCGGTCGAGCGCACTATAATCGTTCTTTATGCCTCAAACCCCAACAACCTCATCGCATTACCCCAAAGGATGCACGCCTTCGCCTCCCCAGGAAGCTGCAACTTTTCGAATCGTGTCAGAGCCTCCTGCTGAGACGCCCAAGGCGCATCGCTGGCAAAGAGAATCCGTTCCCACCCATGCTCTCTAACCAGACGTTCCACCTTCTCAATCGACAGGCATGGAAACACGAAAGACAAATCCAGGTTTACAGCTGATCCTATCAAGTGCTGCTCCACCCGGTCCCACATGTGCCAGCCGCCCAGATGAGCCGCCACGAGCGTGATACCGGGATACGCTTTTTGAAATCTCGCCACCGTCTCCGGTGACGTGCGATGCGGAGCAGGAAAACCGATATCCGCCCCCGTGTGGAGAAGGAGCAGCATCTGTACACGCTGAACAGCGTCCCATATCCGCCGGGTTCGGGATTCCTCCAAAGTGAACGCCTGATATTCAGGATGCATCTTAATTCCCTGAATTCCTTCGTCCTTGAGCCGTTTGCATTCGGCGACAGGGTCTTCAAAATCAGGATGCATCGTGCCCAAAGAAAGCACCGGCCAACTGTTATTGGCTATAGCCCATGTATTGATTCCTTCCACTTGATCCGCCCGCGTAGCTATAGGACAATTCAGCGCAGCATCAATGCCCGCTTGGTCCATAGAGCCTAAAAGTCCTGAGCGCGTACCGTCAAAGCTCGGCTCAACACCCCCGACACCGGCAATATGGTTAACGGTGGAGGCCGCAATTTTGTCGGGAAAGACGTGTACATGTGAATCAAAGACTCGCTGGCGCATACATACCTCCCATAGGGTTGTGAACACCCGAACGTGTGCTACCTTTGTCTTGGCGCAGATGAAAGTCCTGGAATTTCCAGGATTTCAGGGGCAACACTATAGTCCGCATTGCGCAAATCTCCCGCCAACGATGATATCTGAAGTCGAGATCGGCGATAAACGCATCGAGGTACAGATCGAACGGGGGGATGCACTGGCTGCCGCTGCCCAATACCGCAGCAATCATTCGGGAAAAAAGATATGCCTGTAGAGAATAACACCCACAACAGCGGAAACAACTTCCCCGGCTATTCGTTTAAACGAGGCCGAGTTCTGCCTTCCGGGGCACTCTTGTATCGACTGTTCTTTCAACCACAGGTCCTTCTGGGACTTCGCGAGGACCGCTGGCAGCGTCCTTTTCGAATGATTACGCTTATCTGCGTTACGGGCGGTATAGCCATCGGCCTGGCTCGCACACCCGCGCTCTTAAAAACAGGAAACGAATGGTCCACCTGGCTACGAGATACAGTACAGGAACTACGCCTGGAAAACGGTCGGGTCTCCTGGAAAAAACCGCGGGATGTACCCAAAACGATATGGCATAAAACGTGGGCGATTTCGTTTAACCCCGAAGACAGTACGTTTCAGAAAACAGAAATAGAACAACAACGCGACCATCAGGAGAAAGGCATATGGATAAACCCGTCTTCGGTTTACGCCTGGTGGACGACGCCCCGCGACTCCATACACCCTGTCACCCTCATTAAAGAGGGAAAACTGAGAGGCGCTCTGGACATGGAAAAGGTCTGGCCCGAAGGCCTGATTCTACGGGGCGAAAAGTTCGAAGAATTTATTCACTCATTCCTGCTTATACTCATTCCCGCTGTTATGATCCAGGAAGCATTCCTCTTATTGATCACTGTTGGCTTCTACACCGCCATATTCGCTCTAATTCCGGTTATCCTCCGAACGCCGTTCTGGTCCACTCGAGCCTTCGGCAATATTTTCGGCTTTTATCTTTATGCCGCAATCCCTGCACTCCTGGCCACGGCCCTTTACCGGTGTCTCAACCTGAAAATGCTCGGCATATCCGGGACTTTTGTCCTCTGTTTCGTCGCCTATCTCTTCCTGGCGTTTTACAACATACACAGAGAATACCCGCCGCAGAACTCGCCCCGGCAATAACTCTCAATTGCAGAAGCGGTCGTCCCGACAAAACCTCCGCGTGTTCACATACGTTTATCTACGCCAACGCGTGGCCGGTTGTGGCCGTACTGCAACCGGCGTGAAGAACACCGCGCTGTTGCTGCATTCGGTCCGTCAACTGCCGCAGCTGGTACGCAGGCCCTTTGAGCAGAGTCATCTCGGCGCACATATCCTGATCAAGGTGCACATGGGTAGTAGCAAGAACAAGGGAATGGTAATCATGCTGCAGATCGGTGAGTTTCTCACTTAAACGGGGCTGGTGATGATCGTAAACCAGTGTAATTGTGGCGACTACTTCCTTATCCTGCGCCTGCCACTCCTGCTGCACCACCCGTTGCCGGATCATATCCCGCACGAACTCCGAACGGTTGGCATAGCCGTGTTCTGACACGAGGGATTCCAGCCGTTCGTACAACGTTTCTTCCAGCGACAGACTCAGTCTAACAACATTGCCCATACGTATACTCCTCTGTTTGTGTTGCTGTATTCCTTCCTATTGTTGTCCGGCATTTACATATCCGTTTTTCTGTAAGCACGCCACCACTTCTTCTATCGGCAGGCCGATCACATTAGAGCGCAGACCGTCAATCTCATCAACAAGCATGTCACCCTTTTCCTGGATGGCATACGCGCCGGCTTTGTCCAGTGTATAGACTTCGCTGAGGTATCTCTGAATGTCAGCATCACTCAATCGCTTGAAGTATACATCGGTTACAGTGTACCATGAATGATAGAATACAGCATCCCTGTGCTGAAGTGACACCCCCGTAACTACACGATGTTTACGACCGCTCAGCCTGTCCAACATGTCGGCAGCTCCTACTTGGGAAGCCGGTTTTCCCAGAATCTGGTCTTCCAGGCATACCACTGTATCAGCGCCCAGGACGAGATTTTGTGGACATCTGCAGGCAACACTCTCCGCTTTTCTTTCCGCCAGGCGTGTACATGCGGAGGTCGCGCTTTCATCCTCTTCCAATTCTTCTGATGCGTCGGGGAAAAAGACCTCAAAGGGAATCCCTGCATTCTTTAACAGCGTCTCTCTCCGCGCCGAGCGGGAAGCCAATACGATTGAAGTATCCGCGATCATAATGCTGCAATCTCCTTTTAAGGTGGTCTCGGCGTCTGATCGCCGCAGAATGTTATCAACCACAGAACATATTCACTGGCTGCCGGGCGCAGAGAAGCGTTCGTTTCGCTATCAACGCACCGCGCATGTACGCCCGGCACGTTACACTATGGGTGGTATGTTTAGACATTTAAACTCAGTCTCTTTTCAAAGAAAAAGACCCGCACACCATCGGCCCTTAACCGATGATACCACGCAACACAAAACCGTTATTCCCGGAGGACCGCTCGCTTATATGGAAATAATACTAAAAAAGCTTGAATCATATCTGTCCAGTAACGGCCCGGGGGCCGTGCCTTCCCATGATGTATCCCGGGAAGAAGGAGAATTTTCCTGCCCAAAAGCATTCCGTGAATGGGAAGAAGAAGATCGACCTCAGCCGTTTCATGTAACATATGCCGGATTTTCGATTTGTGGGCATCCTTACCAGATCGAATGTGATCTGCCGGCTGTGGGGGATGTTCAGTGGGACTTTCATCACGCTTGTCCGAAACTGATCATAGAAGACCACACGAAGCGGCAGACATTCCTCTTCAAACAGGATAGCTCCGGCCAGATTGCCCCTGAGGTGCAGCGGGAACGCATTTACCGCGGGCAAGAAGAACAGTCCGCCCCGAAGCTTGAGGCTGTATACGACGTGATCAAGCGTTTTAAGGAGCATCAACCCGATAGAGATCCTGCTTCAATGACGCTGAAGCAATTCCGCGGCTACCTCAGCGACATTGCCTCCTACCATGATCCCGAGACAATGAAGGCGCTTCGACAGATGCGCAAAGCCGAAATGAACAGATTGGTGGGACAAGCACTTAGCGACGCCCCCCGAGACGACTACAGTTCACAGCTGGCCCTTCCGCTTAACGGGCACTACGCGGAGGTCAATACTTCAGAACACGAAGAAGCCGGCCGAAAATCACTCCCGGAACCTGTCACGATCCCGCCTGTAACGGCCTGGAAGGCGCGGCGCAACCTGGAATACCTGGTTGCTGTACTTAGGACAACAGCCTCCTACGAAAGAGAGTTTCATCTGGACTTACGGCAGAGTACGATTCTGGAAGACAGAAACGGAGAATGGAGTCTGCAAATAGAAACCTCCACAGATATGCCCCTGCAGAACGGTGATCAACTCTCCGTGCACGTCAATGACAGCCGTGATCGCGTGGGCACACTGACCATAGATCTGTTCGACGGCTATAACGCCTATGGCCGACTCGAGTGGGCTGACGCCGAAAGCGAGTTGACGCTGTCGGATAACGTATACGCGCGACCGAAGAAGAGCCCAATGGCCTACCTGGCCGCAAACACGTCGAAACTGATCCGCGAAATGAGCCTGGTACGGTCCACCAACTTGTCTCCCGCCTTCTGTGCCGCCACGGGGCTGACAGATACCCGGTTATACACAGCCCCCGCTGAGGAAGCTGGCTCAGACATTTGCAACGAGCTTGATCTTTCCCAAGCGAACGCCTACAAGGTGGCGGCGCACACCGAGGATCCGCTGGTCCTGGTTCAAGGCCCTCCGGGAACCGGAAAAACCGCGGTCGTTGAGCAGATCCTGCGGGAATTGGTCCGCCAAGGGAAGCGAATACTGATCACTGCCGCTTCCAACACCGCTGTGGACAACGTATGTCGCCGCCTTTTTGACCAGCCAGTCCTCCGGTTCGGCTCCAACCCGGAGGCGATGGCCGAAGATGTGGCTGAGCAATGTTACATGGGAAAGACGGATAACGTGCGCACCTACGCCGAACGGCGCAAACAGTACGAGGGCGGTGGTATTTATGCGGGAACTCCTGTGGGGCTGCTCCGCGACGAAGTCGTTCAACGTGACCTGCAGAAGAATGGATACTTTGACGCCGTGATCTTCGACGAAGCGGGTATGGCCCGGGCAGCCGAATTTTTCCTTTGTTCAAACATGGCGAAGCGGGCCCTTCTCTTCGGCGACCATTGCCAATTACCCCCCTTCCCTTTCGCGGAGACGGTTCTGCGGGAAGTGAGTGAAACCCGTGGCCCCTTTACCCACGAACTGCAGACCTTATTAACCCGAAGTGCACTTGAATACCTTTCCGAAATACGTGGCGTTCCGACTATAATGCTGGACAAGACGTATCGGTGCCAGAACCCACGCCTGATGCGATTCTCTTCCACGATGTTCTATTCCGCGCAAGTCCAACCTTCCGTCCAGGCCGAATACTACCGTCTGCCGTATGAAGAGCGACAAAAACGTTTCCCCCCCGAAACCTTGCGCTTCTACCGGACAAGTCCTCTTCCGCCGGCATCCAGGCAGGAACGCGTCAGCAGCCAGGAAGGCAGGCCCGGCATCGATAATGCTCTGGAAGCACAGTTGTCCGTGCAATGTCTACGCGAACTGTTACAACGCTACCCACCGGAGGAAATTGCCGTAATCACTCCATATCGTAACCAGGTACGGCTTATCCGTGACTGCATCCGCGAACAGGCTGACAGCCTGCTTTCGGATGGCCACAGCGGGACAGCAGAACATATGGCCGCGCAGGTGGCCACTGTGGACAGCTTCCAGGGTGGTGAATCTGAAGCAGTCGTCATGAGCTACGTCCGCAGTAATGACACGGCCAGGCTCGGATTTGTAAACGACCCGAACAGAGTCAACGTGGCCCTTACGCGTTGCAGACGTGAACTTTTTGTCATCGGCGATCTGGAATGCCTCAAGCACGGGGACGAAAGCCAACTTTTCCGGAAACTGGAAAACACATTTCAGCGTGATGGCGCCATTATTGACGTAGACGAAAGCTTTCTATCGCAACCGGAAGGCGCCCTTATCGACACAACATCTTGACATGCCGTCACTACCGCTACTTCACACACCTGACCGCAAAACGACACTTCCACGGCACCTCCTAATCTGTCGACTCAGGCGTTCAGGTGGTCATCCGGAGTGAGCTCTGGCGGTCTCTGCCTCCATCCATCGACGCAGATAGACCGCCTGCTCGGGATACTGCTCAACAACATTCACATCTTCCCAGGGGTCTTCGTACAAGTCGTGAAGAATCGGGGACTCTTCCAATCCGTCCACCAGCTTGAACCGGTGGTTGACCGCAGCACGCCAGTGATTAAGTCCGCCCACGACAACCTCCCGATGTTGATCACTATGCCCTTGCAGCACCGGCATCAGACTCCTCGCATCCATTCCCGGCATAGGCTCGGCGCCCGCTGCCTCCACCAGCGTGGCGGCAAGGTCGTGCAGGCTGACCAAAGCATCGCTCTCGACATTTTCCCTGAAACCGGGACCACAGATCACAAGGGGAATGCGCAAAGAAGGCTCGTAATACACGCTTTTGCCCCACAGGCCGTGATCACCGAGCATTTCCCCATGGTCGCTGGCATAGACAACAATTGTGTTATCCAACTCTCCCCTTTCCTCCAGCTTGTCCAGAAAACGTCCGACCTGACGATCTATGTTTTCGATCATTGCTGCATAATGCCGGCGGTTCCGTTGGTGGTCGTCCGCGGTATAGTCTGTCTGCTCATTCGCGTGAGGCGGCGGAAAGGACACGTCCTTAACCGACTCATGCATGCTTTGCGTAACGTCCATTGGATTATGCGGCCCTGTAAAATTGATCACCAGATGCCAGGGCTGCCCCTGAGGAAACTTTTCCAAAAGCTCCAGCCCGTTATCAGACAACCAGTTATCGCAATACGCATCATCCGGCAGGGCAGTGACATAGGCATCCTTATATTTAGGCGCAGTTTCTCCATGCTCTGCAACGTATTGCTCCGCCAGTCCCTGCTTTTCCAGAAAATTCAGGTAAGGCCCACGGGGAGCGCCGCCCTTCTTATAGCTGCCGCTGCCATCCAGTTTCCCTTCATTATCAACCCCCTCCGTAAAGCCCCACTCGTCCAGGAGCCGCGACCCGTCCAGATTCCAGAACATGTTCGTAAAATCACTCGTATCTTTGTGCAGATCGAATTTACCCACGCCGGCCACGCGGTACCCCGCATCGCGCAGAGCCTGATAGTACGTAGGCTGGTCCAACGGATAATTATGATTATTATCAGGCACTCTGCATCTGTCGTAGCTCTTCCCGGCTGCCAACGCAGCCCTGCACGGCGCACATAGCGGAGAGGGGGAATAAGCGCGGGTAAAGGTTGTCCCCAGCTGCCTCAAGCGATCGACGTTCGGCGTCCGCAACGGGATCTCCGGATTATCTCCTCCCAGCCAATCCGGACGCTGCTGATCGGGAAAAAAGAACAGTATATTCGGCTGCCGGGCCATATTTTTGTCCTCCAATGCTGTTTTCTACCAGTTTGATCGCCGCTTAATCACCGGACACTCCAGTGTGAAACAAACTCTGCCCACTTACGAGCCAACCCGCCGGGCGGCGCAGCCGCCCTGACACCCCGCGGCGAGACTTTGTCTCCGGTATGTTCCGGCCTTTTTGCGGTACTCCTGTCTATGCACGCCGCCCGGCGGTTTGGCTTTATTACCCGTGTCACACTTGGCGCGGTTGTCGGCGGGTGGTCCTACACCGAATAAAACAGCATGCGCTTTCCTGTGCGTTCTTGATCGAGATCGAAATCGCTATCGAAATCGGAATGCCGGACGATGCGATCCCGATCCCGATACCGATCCCGATCCCGATACCGATCCCGATCCCGATGCCGATTTCGACTTCGCGAGAGAATCATAATGCGATAAAATTCTCCGACGAGTCGATCGCGCGGTTTTGGCCCGTCAGAGTTCATACTTTAGTATGGTTTGGCTTCATGCAGTCGCGGTGCCGAGTCTCATACGAGCCTGACCGCCGGCCGAAGTCCTGATACCCCGAACAAGAGACTAATCGGGGGTTTAACGGTAACGAGTGGCTTAATAACCCAGTTAGTCTCATACGAGGGACTGCGTCCAGCGTGACGATTACAGGGGCTCGGATATCAATAACATATCGCGCTCTGAAAGAGCGCCTCATTTCCTCCTATCGCCTTTTAACCCTGTCCCCTTTCAATTAGAGAGATCGGGACCACTCCAAAGATCGGCAGTGTCGACTTCGAATGGTGACTGTTTGAGGTCAGACCAAACATTTATCATATATTTTTACAGAAACTTACCAGTCATACGCGACACCGTTTACATCATAATACGCACTAATACCCCATTTGTTAGACATCCCGGGGTTAAGAGCAACTCCTTCCACATGCCCATCGACAGCTGCAATATTCAGGCTACCGCCATGCCGCTGATGCAGCCCACGTTTCCACGCCAAGCCGTTACGTCTGAATACAAACACTTGACTCATCCGCGTCTTCTTCAGTGTGTCTGCAAGTAAAGGGGTAGTGGTGGGGTCTTCAACTTTGTCGAAAGGGATCAACTGTTTCCGCCAATTGCCATTGATTTGGATCAACCAGTCCGGCGTCTCCCACCAGTGGTATTCCACCATGCCATAGGTATCTCTCGAGTAGCCTGCGCTTACTAACCCACTTGGACAAAGCAGGATCTGTGTGTTGTTATTGTCAACATAGTTCTCCTCCACCAGATACTCCGACCAATTGGGGCCAAACTGATTAGGGTATATCCCGCTGTAGTCGTTTACATACATTTGAACCGATGTCATTACCTGACGCTCATTGCTTACACAATTTATAGACACCGCCTTTTTCCGGGCCTGTTTTAAAGCAGGTAACAAAATGCTCGCCAGAATCGCAATGATTGCAATTACGACCAGCAATTCAATGAGAGTGAAAGCACGTTGTCTTTTATGTAGGGTCGCGCTTCTCTGCATAACCATGATCTCTCTTTTCCTTTTGTTTTCTGGGCCTTTTGTGACTCGGAACCGAGATCTTGCCAGTAACTCGGTTCTGCTTTGTGTCTTTTTCTTTGCGTATCGGATTCCTCTTTTTCTATAATTACTCTAACATGGGGCGAGTTTAAAGTCAAAACATGCAAGATCAGGCATTCGTAAGGTTCGTGTTGAGGCTTTAACGACTCCGCCAGACTGGCGCGGCGATATAAGAATACAAAACTGTCGTCGCAGACTACGCTGCAGTGTGTCTCCCGGGAGATCAACAGGCAGAGTGGACACCGCCTCTGGCTCACCGTGATATAGCGGGTACGGACAAGGGGCGCTAAGGAATAGCCTCCCATTGCCACATTTCCTCACGAGTGCGATATAACCTGCAATTCGCAGGCGTTTCCAATAATTTGTCTTTAACAACATGAAGAGATGGATGAATCTCACTGGGGAAGAACGCCCTGTGTGCAGGGAACTCTCGTGCGGAATTTACGTTCATTTACCCGCAAAGACCGGCTTCAGGTGGCGTTCGCAGAGGTTGTACCTCACGTTTTCGGCCACGATCTGTTGATTTTCCTGCAGTGCGTGGACGTATGTATCAGCTTTTTCTGCAGCCAGTTTGAAAGCGACATGGAATAACTGGCGGAAATGCGGGTTGTAGTAAGATTCATCCGGGATGTGCCGCAGAGCCGCTGCGATGTTTCTCCCTGACCATTTGGCTACGTCCTGAGGATCGGGTAATCGGCTTTTCTCGATGTTGACCACTGGTGCGTAGGGTCGGGTCACTTCCTGAAATCGGTGATAGGCTTCTGCGTATATATCTTTGACCAAAGCCACCGCATCCTCGGTGCCGCAGGCAAGGCCGATGACCTCTTCAAGCCACGTGGTACCCGCTGTTTTCAGATGCAGTCCTGCTCTGCTGTTGACGATTTCTTCGTGAATCGGGGTATAGATGGAGAACTTATCACTCCCTGAATGGACGCTCATTTTCAGGTTCTCCGGAAGGCTGAAATCCTCAATCGCCCGTGTGATCACTTGAATGTTGGTTCTGAACTCGGCCCTGAAGCGGGACACGTCACCGATGTAATCGATCCCCTTGTTGAATGCTCCTGTGAACTTCGGCGCAATCGTCTGAGCCGGAATGCCTTCATCCGCGAGAGCGGCCAGAATAATAAACAGTTCCTCCGGCTCCTGGGGCTTTTCCGTTTCGTCCATGCTTACCTCTGTGACAAAGTTCTCTGCACCCTTCTGGTCTGCGATATGCCGGTAGGTTTTTCCGGCCTCCCTTACGGCACAGAGGTATTTCCGGGCAGTCTGAGATAAACGATCTTCGGTAATCTCGATCTGACGATCTGCGCCCGGAAGCGATAATTCTCCACAGTATTTTCTGTGCTTCCTGAAAAATTCGTCCAGATCTTCCTCCTCCGGAACGCGTCCGACTGCGTCAGCCACGTCGAGGGTAAAGTAATTACTGCTTTGTATAAAAGGATCGACATTTTTCAACGCTACGTGATCTGCGTCCACGTAATAAGGGTACGTCCAGTCCAACGCGCAGACTGCTGCTTCAGCCTCCTGCCGTACACTCTGCGGAGAGGTTCCCGTAATTTCATGTTCCCGATTGGACTTGTTCCACACGGGGGCGACGCCAATGCCTTGATCCAGCATATCTTTCACCGCCTGCAGCTGGGCTGTTCCCTGCTGTGCGAATCTGTCTCCGATACCTATGGAATACGTTTCCAGTTGCATAGAATTGTTCCTTCTTATTTTTATCTGCGAGATGAAATCGTTCGTTGCAATTGATATATCCGATCAGTACTTTAAATCGCTTGAAAATTTTTTTTGACAAGTTATAACGTAACTCGTTAAAACGATCCTGAGCTAATTGCTCATGCAGCGAACAAGGAGCCGATATAATGGCAAAAGCGAACGTGAGAGAACATCTGGCATCTCTTTGTCGGACCCATCCATGTATGATTGTTACTACCTTACACTCCAACGGCACGCCCAATGCCGGAACATTTGGGGCTTACACTGCTGTCGGGCCTGAGGAAATCGGCGTAGCAGTAACAACCACCAGTCACACGTATGCGAACATTAAACGCTCCGGTGAATTTGCTATAAATATACCAAACGTGGCGTATGTTGATACCCTCCAGTATTGCGCCAGTAAAATCGCGCCGGGGCACAGTGAGCTTGAGCATGCGGGATTGTCCGCCAGTGTGGCGGAACAGATAAAACCGCCGCTCATTATTGAATGTGTCGTGAATATTGAGTGCCGTCTCTGGAAAGAGTTTGAGATCGGCACATGTAACTATTTCGTGGCCAAGATGCTGTGCGGTAAGATCGAAGAATCATGCCGCGACGAAGACGGTGGGTTGGATCCGGTTAAGGCCAGAACGGTTACGGATGTCCGCTATCCTGAGCCTCTGTACGCCACCTTCGGGCAGGTGGTCAGAGCCAGGGAGCCGCAGAATTAACCCTTTTGCTCTGCGTCGTCCGGTTCATTCGTAGAAACCTTCTTCGCGCCAGACTTTGAGCATCGTTTCGTATCGGGAAAGGGGCATGCCTGTATATATACAGTTGCTTGTGGAGAAAATGTATCCACCCCCCGGCATTCCGTTGCGCAGTGCGTAACGGGCGGACTCGATAACTTCTTCGTCCGTACCGGTGTCAAGAAGGCCGCAGCTCACGTTGCCGATGAGGCAGACCTGGTCGCCATACAGGCGTTTCACTTCGGCAATATCCACCCCCCCTTGGGGGTCTAAGGAGTGCAGCGCGTGCGGGTTGGCGTCAACGAGCTGATCGATAATGGGCATAATATTGCCGTCCGTGTGTTTAATCGTATAGAATCCCATTTCGCGCATACCGGAGATCAGATTCTTGAGATAGGGATGCACAAATTCATGGAATTGTGTGGGGCTGAGGAACGGTCCGGTATTAAAGCAGTAATCCGCGCACAGAGCAAAGCCGTCGAGGAGGCCGTGATCAGCCAGTTTCTGAGCGTTTTTGAGGGTGTTATCAACCTTTCTCTGGGCATTGTCTCTCATATTTTGCGGTTCGTCGGCAAGCTGATAGGCAAATTCCACCATGTCTTCTCCTTTCGGGAGGCCGTAGGTTGCGTCTCCGTGAAACATCAGGAAGTATTTATCGCCCACTTTTTCCCGCACAACATCCAGGAGCCGCATCCGCTCGTCGATTGTATCGGGGTTCGGGTGCAGGAAGATTGCGCTATGATCAAAGGTCTCTGCTGTGCGGATAAACAGGTCCGCCATGTCCTCCCGGTGGAGTTTTCGCTCTTTTTCCTCCATCTGTAACCACTGTTTGTACTGTCGATGGTTGGGGTGGACTTTGCCCAGCACTTCCATCGTCAGAAAGAATACAATTTCGAAGTGCGGGACGTGTCCGGTTAAAGGCTGTCTCTCAAGGGCCGCAATAACGCGTTCCCTGGGGGTCACTTGCGGGTTACTGTTGCTCATTGTTTGGTCTCCCTTTTGTTTCATAATACTATGGACGCCTCACGGAATGTTTCTATGTTCAGTGCACGTGTCGTGCTTCTTTTCCTGCAGGCTCGTAAAACAGTGGATACTTGTCAAAGTACTCGTCTACCTCCGGGCACCTTTGTCTGGGAGTATGGAACGGTATGCAGCGTTATCGCTGACAGGCCGGGCAGGTATAGCTGGATCTGCCTTCCTGCACGAACCGCCGGATACGGATATCACCTGTGCACCTCGGACAGGCCGTATGCTCTTTGCCGTAGACCTTGAGCTGTGCGGCGTATCCGCCGGGTGTTCCGTCGGCATCTCGATAATCTCTGAACGTCGTTCCCCTGTGCGCGATTGCTTCCCTGAGCACTGCCCGGATTTCGCGAATTAAGCGGGATTGCTCGTTCGGTTTAAGCGAGCGGATCGATCGGTCGGGACGGACGCCACTTCGGAAGAGTGCTTCGTTGACGTAGATGTTGCCGAGGCCAGCTACGACGCGCTGATTGAGAAGAACCGTCTTTACCGAACTGCGAAACCGCGAACAGATTTTCCCCAGGTAGTCAGCATTGAAGTTGTCCGACAAAGGTTCAGGTCCCAAGTGATCAAGCTCCGGCGGAAGCAGAGTGTTTCTGTCCACAGTACAGTTCTGGACGAGACCGAAGCGCCTTTGGTCCAGAAAACGGCAGGACAGATCGCCCGAGAGGTACCAGCGGACCCGTTCGTGGCGTTTGGGGGGCAGGTCGGGATTGATGACTATAAGTTGACCGCTCATGCCCAGATGAATAAGCACAGCTTTGTCATCGTCAAGCACCAGGATCAGGTATTTGCCTCGGCGCCGGACGTCAACTATGGGGGATCCCTTCTGCCAGCTGTTGCACTGATCCTGCTCCAGAGGTTCTCTCAGGCGAGGGACATACGTTTCCACTTTTGATATCCGGCGGTCTTTAAGTCTGCTGTAAATCCCCTGTCGGACGTGTTCGACTTCCGGAAGTTCCGGCATGAGTATTTCTGTCCTTTGGTGTTTTATCAGGAGCGCAACTCAGTCACGGCTCTGATTATGGCGAAATAGTTTTCCTGAGGTACGTAGTCGGGAACACTGTTACCGCTGCCCAGTGCATAACCGCCTCTTTCGGCCGTCCGGTCGAGCATATCTCTGGAACGATTGTAGACCTCTCGAGGTGTCGAGCGGCAGAGGAAGTCCAGATCGATGCCCCCTAGAATGGCGATACGGTCGTGAAAATGTTCATAAGCTTCCTCTACCGGCATGATGGCATCTTCGTAGGAATGGCGGGCGTCGTAGCCTATGTCTTCGGCGATGTCGTCAATGATCTCCTCGAAGTAACCGCAGGAGTGCAGAATGACGGGCTTGTCCGCTTTGTGCACGTTCTGCACGATCTCCTTGTGCCACGGGAAGACAAACCGGCGCATGTCGTGCGGGCTGAGCATCGTCTGAGTTTTAAAGCCCCAGTCGTCGTTTGAAATGCAGGCACCTACGCTTTCGTGTTGGACGGCAAGTTCGTAAAATCGCGCCAAGCGGCGTCCGATCGCTTCAAAAATATCGTATACCAACTGTTCGTCATCAAGCATCAGCATGCAGAGATTTTGATAGCCGACCAAATCAATGGTGTTTTCCAGAACCCCCTTTGGCCCGGGTACGATCAGTTTCATTCCTCGAGGTAGATGCTCCTGTGCTCGTTCAATGGCCGCATAATCCGCCTCGTCCGGATCAGGCCACGGATACGACTCGAAAGAAGAGCGGTCCTGAATACCCCCGCCCTCGTTGATGGAGCGGGTTTGCTCTTGCGCTGATTCGCCCGAAGGAAAATTGAATCCCGGCACGTGAAACGTTGCGTAGTCGTAACCTGCATTCCGGAAAGCAGGAATGACTTTGAACTCGCGATCAACAGCGTCGTTCCGGACCAAGCGGTCATAGAGCTGGTCGTTGAGATAAAATTCAAACAACGTCGGGCGGGATGGAGTTTCTCGTCGTAGAACTTTGAGCAGATTTGAAAAATCAGGTTCCATACAAGGCTTCTGAAGCCTTATGTTTTCTGGGGTGTTTAAAAGCGTCGTCGAAAAAATGGAGACAAATACGTCCGGCCTCACCCGTATTCTTCATTGTGATTGAAAGGAAAAAGCTGATGCGGCGCGGCCGGGGACATAAACATTTCCGCTAAGCGATTTTATTTCAATACTATATACGATAAATGCCGGATTGTGAAAGCGGGGCGTTAATGGCCCACTCAAATACTGAACTTTGTCCTGCCGGGACAAGCCCTGACCCCTGATCACCTCTCGGACCGGCAAAATCAGATTCAACTGCTCATACCTCAGAAGAGGTCACGATACCGTGTGTGACAGAGTGGTAATATTTTTTTATTGAACCGACCTTACCGGCTGAGTCTAAATTTCAGTCTTATTGTGGAGGACGATGTCGCCTACCTCAAGGCCCAGATCTTTTGCTACAACTTCGCATTTGACTTTCATGATGAAGAATATGGATTTGTTCACCTGGTTGAGGGATTCGTAGTTGCCTTGCCCTTTGGCAACGACCATATCAGCCTCTTCGAAGGTGCGGCGAAAGTGTTCACTGCACGAGCTCAAAAGTGTTCCGGGTGCTCTGGAACCGTTATCAATAACTTTGACTTCTTTGCTTAAGCCGGTGGCCAGGGCGTCTATCATGGTTGCGTCGTTGAGGATGGGGTGTCCCCTCACGGCGGCGGTAACCTTATGCGCCCCCAGAGCTTTTATGAGAAGTTTGTCGAAAACGATCTCGCCGGCATTGTCAATTAAGTAAAGAATACGTTTCGCCCGTGCTGCTTCTTCAAAAAATGCCTGGGTATCGGCATGTATAGGCGCTGAAGCGGCATGCTGGAGGGCTTCGTGAATTTCCTTGTATCTCAGGTTTGTATTAGCGCCCAGGTCAATGATATTTCCTGCAATAGCGTAGCGCAGGGCCATTTCCGCCTGATTTTCCGCTTCTTCAACGCGGGCCTCCAGCCAGGGGTAAAGTTTGAGGGCAAACCAGTTCGATCTGGCTTTCTCGGCTCTGTAAGGGTTGGATTCGCCTGTGAGTTCCTGAAGGCGGGCATGTACGCGGGAAGCCATGACCGCAGGCGGCTCTGAGTAGTCGAAGTTACTCAGCATTGAGAATGTTTCCCGAAGGAGTTGATCCTGAATCGACGGGTCATCCGTTACTTTGCGGACGCAGGCGATTGTTTGCTTCACAATGCACGCGGTGCAGTCGTGGTAAGTACGCATGGTCGAACATCCCCTTGTTGGCGTTACTGTTTGCGTAATAATATGGCAGGGTTAAAGTGTATGAAAACTCAGGATCTACGAGAAACAGAGAGAAGAAACAACGAATAAGGAGGGCCGGACATGGTTGGTCGATTTTTATCCGGCATGAGTATTGTGACGGCTTTGGCCATTTTCAACTTCACGGGGGCGATTGAGAAAGCAAGCGCAGGTGATGGTTTGCCCGACCTGCGGAATGTGCGTGTTGCTATGGTGATTGCTCCCGGTGATTTCAGAGACGAAGAGCTCAAATATCCCTATAAGTATCTGAAAAAAGCGGGCGCGGATATTGTGCTGGCCTGTACGACCAAGGAGAAGGTGAAGGGGATGCTGGGCACGGTGGTTAAGCCTGAGATGAGGGTTGGATCTTTAAAGGTGAAAGATTTGGACGGGGTCATATTTGTCGGCGGCAGCGGGACGAAGACGTACTTTGACAACAAGAGAGTGCTTAAATTTGCCCGGGATGCCTATAAGGCGGAAACGTTGATCGGGGCCATCTGTTTGGCGCCGGGTATACTCGCGAAGGCCGACCTGTTGGAGGGGAAAAGGGTGACCTGTTATGACTCGATATCCGGCATGGTTGAACAAGCGGGTGCTCGCTATATCAGCGAAAAAACGGTGCAGGACGGACGCATTATCACCGGCTCCGGTCCGGAAGCTGCAGAGAAATTCGGCAAAGCGTACGTCTTGACGCTGAGCCGCTTCGTGAAAGAAAAAACAGGCGGCGGCTCCTGAGCGGCAGCCGCCGTGGTCTGTGCGGGAAATCGGGCGCGCGCCGAGCACAAAGTGCTCTGGACGAATTGGGGATAGCATCCTATGTTGTGGCTCGACATATTTCCGGCAGTTGTCAGCAGGCGGTTGGAGGAGAGCGATTCCGGCGTGTGAGGGCACTCGCGTTAAAGCGCTTCCCTCTACTGGGCGGGTAGGCTTGAACGGGAAATAAGTTGTCTCTCGGAGATGCGTTGTATATTCTGATAATAAAGTGGCCGGGAACGCGAAGCAGGTAAAAAAAGCGTCAACGAGTATTTTTGGAAATTGTCTTGGAGGTTGTTGGTAATGAGCGAAACGATTCTTTCTGAGATTCTGAAAGCAGGGGTCGATGAAGGGGCATCAGACTGGCACATAAAAGAGGGCAGCAAAGTGGTCTTTCGCATAAGTGGAAGTTTGGCGGAAACCGACTATGAGATAGATCACGATTTTATGACCAAAGCGGTATCGCAATTGCTGAGTGAGAAGTTGCAGGCCGAGTATGAAGAGCGGGGGGATGTGGATTTTGCTTTTGTCGAAGACGGGGTAGGGCGATTTCGTGCCAACCTCCATCGCCAGCGCGGTCTCACTTGTATGACGTTGCGATATGTCCAGCCGGAGGTTCCTTCAAGGGAAAAGTTGCAATTGCCGGAATCTGTCCAGGGTATAGCTACCGCCCAAGCCGGTGTGATCTTTGTAACAGGGGCAACCGGATCGGGAAAATCGACCACTATGGGGTGCATGATCGAGCATTTGAACCATGAAGACAGCCGTCATATTGTTACCATCGAGGACCCCATAGAGTATAGCTTTAACGATCAGGAATGTGTGATTGAGCAGCGTGAAGTGGGACTGGACTGCGAGTCTTTCGGTTCAGCGTTGACTCACGTGCTGCGCCAGGATCCTGACGTTATCGTGATCGGCGAGATGCGGGATCGGGAGACATTCGAGACGGCTCTGGCAGCATCTGAGACGGGACATCTGGTCATAACAACCCTCCACACACGCACGGCCTATCAGTCGTTGAATCGCGTGCTGGACATGTATCAGCAGGATGAACGCGAATCGCTTCGACGCGCGCTGGCAAGCAACCTGAAGGCGGTGATCTGCCAGAGACTGCTCCCGAACGTGACCGGCGATGGTATGGTCCCTGCCGTGGAAGTTATGATCAATACCCCTGTTGTGGCCGACCTTATTGACGAAGGCAAGCTGGACAAACTGGATCAGGCCATCGAAGCGGGAGAGAAAGAGGGGATGATAAGTTTCAATAAAAGTCTTCTTGGGCTTGTCAATGAAGGACTGGTCAGCGAAGAGGATGCACTGGCGGCATCCGATAATGCCGAAGAACTCCGGATGCACATGCGCGGAATATTCCTTTCCTCCGAAGGCGGTATCATCGACGGCTGACAGGCATATTGGCATCGAGGATTATTGCATACGGTGTGTGACAGAAGAATTGCTTTTCAGTCGAAAAACGAAGGAGCATAACACGTGTATCATTGATTGACTTCGGAAGCCGCTATCAGTGCTTTGAATTTCCGAAGGCGTTGACTATAGTATAAGACGTGATGTCACCCCTGATGTCGGAATTAGGCCTTCGGCGTACCTGTAGCTCAATCGGACAGAGCGTCTGGCTACGGACCAGAAGGCTGGGGGTTCGAGTCCTCCCAGGTACGCCACTTTTGATCTGTCTCGGGGAAGCTATAGATCCGGACCTTTTTTCGATTCTTCGCCTCTTGGCGCTTACCTGTTAAACCGGATATAGTATGTCCAACCTACAGTGTCGTCTTGCCCTCTTGGGCATCTATAACCTCAAAATCACCCCGGTAATTCAGAGTGAACGGCAGCAGTATAGTTCAGAAAACTATCACTATCAGAATGGGACTGTCCGTATGGGGAAAGAAACCGCAGATTACACTAACGATGAATTGTTGAAAGTTAAGGGAATCGGCGACAAAACCCTCGAGAACATTCGCTCACAGGTGAAATTAAAGCCCGATTCGTAAGCATGCAGCCGCGGAGGCGGTTGATTGGAAGAATGAAGCAAAGGGTATCTGCCAGATTCGAGAAAATGGTATTTTGTCTGCGGTCAGCTGCCTCAACCTAAATTTTAGACTCAAAGGCCGGTTGCAGGTACCAGTTATGCTGAGCGTGAATTCGGAATATGTATATGGAACTGGGGTTGACTTCTCTCATGTTGTATGCTAAAATTCCGCAATTGTTCGCGAAAGCGGTTTCCTATCAGTTGAACAATACACAGGAGGAAAAGAGAAAGGTCCCGGCTTATGAAGTTTTATAAGATAGCAGTGCTGGCATGGGTATTTATTTTGGGCTTGGCGAGTGGTGGTGCCTGGGCGGAATCAGAAACGGTCGTTTTTAAGCCTGGTAAAAGTAACAAGTTTGTCAGCGATTATGGCGGGATGAGTATAGTACCGATTTCGGTGGGCGTTTATGTGGGCGGATACGGCGATGGGAAAATCGAGAGTAGGAGTTACGGAGAAGTCCAAGGTTCTCCCAAGGCGATCGGAGGTCTCCAAACGCGTTTGACAGCTCTTTTAACACGTGTTGACCTTAAAGCACTTGAGAACGTCCGGGATCAGATAACAGGGGGGCACATTGTGTTTCGTTATAAATTTGCCTCTAATAATCTTCCTACCATCCAGCTGTATGAAATTGATCCGGACATTGGTAACTGGGAGCCGGAGAGCGTGAGCTGGAAGCGCCTTTCAGGTAACGAGAAAGGTTTTCCGGCCGTTAAGACCGGGGAAAAATTCGGCGAAATGCGGGTTGAAGGCGCCGGCGGCAAAATACGTGAAGCAAAATTTGAGATCCCCGCGTCCGTGCTTTCTGAATGGGCGGCGGGCAACAATCCCGGTCTGCTTTTGAAGATCAAGGATTGGAAAGGTGGCGTGAAGATAGAGACAGTACACGCCAGCGGCGGCAATACCCCTGAGTTGCATGTCGAAGGAGAATGGAATCTGGATGAGGAGTAATCAGTGTCTTTGGAGTGAAGTACACAAGCAGGTGAGTCTGCTCGTGTTGTTCTGTTTGAACTATTTGAGAAGAATCGTCCGGTGAGCGGTGTAAAGATGAAAAACGAAAGGGGTGAGTCTTATGGAGATTTATAAGAAGGTGATGCTTTTCTCGGTGGCATTTGTTTTTGGGATAGTGGGGTCTGTCTGGGGTGATTCAGAAACGCTGCTTTTCAAACCGGGCCAAAGCAACAAGTTTGTCAACAGCTACAGTGGAACGAGCACCGTGCCGCTTTCAGCCGAAATTGAGGACAGTGAAGCAGTCGCTGACGGAGAGGTGGCTACCACGAAGTACGGTACTCAGAAGACGTCTCCGGTAACAATAAGGGCGAGCGGTGATCGAATGACAGTTATGCTGCTGCGCTTTGATCTTTCCAGTCTCGAGGAGCTGCGGAATCAGATTGAGGGAGGTAGACTCGTACTTAAATATAAATTCGCCTCCAACAACCTTCCTACTATGGAGCTGTACCGCGTATCTCAGCAAGCGGGAGAGTGGGAACCAAAGAACGTGACGTGGAAAAATTTCTTCGGTAAAAAAGCGCCGACAGCACAAGCGGATACGAAGCCAACCAGCCTCGGGCAAAAGCTCGGAGAGATGAAAGTTGCCGGCGCCGGCGGTAAGATCCGCACTGCCGAGTTTGAAATTCCGGCCTCCCTTCTTTCCGAATGGGCGGCGGGCGATAATCCGGGACTACTTTTGAAGATTAAAAACCCGGAAGGCGGTGTCAAAGTGGAAAGCACGTCCGCCAGCGGCGGAAAAACACCTGCTTTGC